>JAVBPI010000134.1:0-30356 GCA_031549705.1 Thermoguttaceae bacterium | reverse complement strand
AAGCGGTCGAACGTCTTGATCGTTCCGTCCGACAAGGACACCGAAAGGCGCGTCGGGACGTTCTCTTCCCCCTCGGCGGAGCTCCAGTTGAGATAAACGACTCGCGTCAATAAATTCAATTTGACGCCGAGCTTTTTCAAGCTTTCGGCGGCCGCATCGTGATAAATGGCACGGAGTGGCACCGTCGGAAGATGGACCGCCATGGCGTCACGTCCGGCGAGGAATCCGTCACAAATGACTTTTCGGGCCGCTTCGAAACTGACATTGTCGACGGTTTCGCACAGGGCGCTGAAAATCAACGGCGTCCAAAATTTGTCGATCGCCGCTTTCGACGCCTGTTCCGAGACGAGCCAATCACCGAACGAAAGATCGGTGGCCTGCTTTCGGATTTTCGGTAATTTTCGAAGAGTCAGGCCGGTTGCGAGCCGATCCCTGAACGTGAGGAACGGAATTTTGAGGAACGCCGGGACAAGTTGCCAATGGGCCGGCAGGAACGGCGACGCGGACATGGTCCACCGTTTTCCCTCCGAAGAGGCGAACGGGATTTCGGTTTGGCGTTCGAAGAACCGATCCAATCCGAGCCGTTGATGGAGCGCAAGCAATTCGGAGCAACATCCCATCGCAATGTGTTGGCCGTTGTCGATCCATTGCTCACGGTTCGGTTCGAACAGCGACGCGGCCCTTCCACCGAGCACACGGGACCACTCGAACAGTTCGACATCGAATCCGCGGCGCTTGGCGCATTCCGCGGCCGCGATTCCGGCCAAACCGCCGCCGATGACCGCGAGCGTCAAAGGAGAACCGTCTGCTCGACGTGTTTCTGGATGGGAATTCTGCACGCTGATGTTCCGTTACCGTTGCGAGATACGATGAGCCCGATGGAATATACCCTGAAAATGCTGAAAAGCGTGGATGTGCGTCACGAATTTCGACTTTTCCGAATCTATTTCAGCATATTACACGATTTAACCGAAAAAAACAGACCCGACTCCGCGTTACGAACGATTTCGTGTAAAATCCCTGTGTTTGAAAATCATAGACTCGACCGATAGGGAGGACAACACGGGTAAACCCTTCCTATCGGTTAGGTCTAGAAATCTCTGCGTTATTTCGTGCAACCCATGCAATTTCAGCGAATCGAACTTTTGATCGGTCGGGACGGTTTGGCGACGCTTCAGCGTTCGTTCGTGGTTGTGATCGGCTTGGGAGCGGTCGGGAGTTACGCCGTTGAGGCGTTGGCTCGCGCCGGAATCGGAAAATTGCGGCTTGTCGACCACGACGCGGTCTCGCCGAGCAACATCAACCGGCAGCTTTTCGCCCTCTGGAACACCGTCGGAAGGATGAAAAGCGATGTGGCGAAAGAACGTGTTTTAGCGATTAATCCGGCGTGCGACGTCGACGCACAGGAAACATTTGTTCATCGGGAAACATTGAACGATGTCTTGGACGGTTCTCCCGATTTCGTGATCGACGCCATCGACTCGCTGAATCCGAAAATCGAGCTCCTCCACGCATTAACGCAAAGAAACCAGGCCGCCGTTTCGAGCATGGGGGCGGCGTTGCGCACGGATCCGACCCGAATTCGCATCGGGCGGCTCGACGAAATCACTCACTGTCCGCTGGCGGCGATGCTGCGGAAGAAATTACGGAAAAAAGGGATTTTGCCGACGGTGCCGTGTGTTTATTCCACGGAACCGGCCCACCCATTTCGGGAAACGGCGCTGCTGCCGCCGGAATTCACGGAACAGAGCGAACTCAGGCGGGGTCGCAAACGGGTTTCGCTCGGCAGTTTGCCGACACTGACTGGTATTTTCGGCCTGACAGCCGCGAATTTCACGATTTTGTCGCTTGTGAACGCAAGCAAATAGAATGTCATTTCGACCGGAGCGAAGCGTAGGGAGAAATCTCACCCCATTGAAAAAGTTTGAAATTTCGGCGTTTACGGCGAGTGTGAGATTTCTCCCGGAGCCTGCCCCGAAGTATTGAGGGGGTCGAAATGACAAATTCCGGTTGACAGTCTTCGGCGATGACCTATACTGTCAAATCACGTCAACTGCGCTGGCTTTTCGGATATCGGCGTCTGCGCCGCCCGGCTCAACAATATGATTTGGATCATCGTCGGATACATGTGGTTGTTTCTCCATCGGCCATTCGAGGTTTGGCCGATCCTGGGGACGATACGCCTTGAGCGGGTCTACATGATCGCCACGCTCATCGCATGGTTGACGATCGCGGAGAAGCAGCTCACCGAAAACAAGATGAACTTCGCCGTTGCCATGATGGCGTTCGCGATGTTTCTGGCGACGTTGATGAGCGAGTACACGAATATTTTCGACTCGTCGGCGATGCAGAACTGGTTCAAGCTCGTCGTCTTCTATGTGCTCGTGATGACCAGCGTGAAGAGGGAAAAGGACTTGAAAATCCTGGTGACGGGCTTTTTGGTCTGTTTTTTCCTCTATTTGGTCCATTCCTACTGGGAATTCCTTCACGGGCGCTACAATTACGCCATGGGAACGGTTCGGATGATCGGCGTCGACGAAACGATGAGCAATCCGAACGGTTTCGGTGCGTCGATCGTGATGCACATTCCGTTGCTGTTGCCGTTCATGGTGCTGGCGAAGAAACGGTGGCATTACCTGTTCATGATCGCGTATTTTCTGCTGAGTGCCCGTTGCGTGCAGTTGACCGGCTCCCGGTCGTCGTTCGTCGGACTCGGCGTTCTTCTCGTCACCGCGGCGCTCGTGTCGAAACGGCGGCTCCTGCTGATTCCCCTGATGTGCCTCGCCTGTGTGGTGGCGTGGTTTTCATTGACCGAGAACCTGAAAGAGCGGTACATGACGCTGATCGATCCGACGATCAACGAAAGTGCGACCGAATCGGCTCAAGGACGAAGCAAAGGATTCTGGGACGGCGTCCACAACTGGGAAAGTTCGCCGATTTACGGCGTCGGTCCCGACATGCACGGCAAGGCGTGCGGTTCCGGATTCCTTTCGCATCAATTGTACGCCCAAGTCATCGGCGAACTCGGAACGATCGGCGCCGTGGCGTATCTCTTGCTGGTTTTCTTTTTCTTCACGAACCATTGGGAGATCATGCAGGAGTACAGTGACTTAAAACGGCAAGGACGGGAGGCGGAAGGTTTATACTGTTACCGCGTCTCGTTGATGACCGTCACCGGCCTGCTCGTGATGCTCTATTTCGGGTTCAGCGGACACAACGCTTATCGTTACAACTGGGTCTGGTTCGCCGCGATCCAGGCGACCGCCCTGGCGATGATGAAAGAGAAAACGGTACGACACCATCCCGACCTGCTTCCACCGTCGGGTTAATCCTTGGGGCCGCCGAACGATACCGAAGCGGCCCGAAGCCCGGAATTCACGGGAAACTGTCAGAACCAAAATTCGCCCACGGATTCTGGTAGTGAGGCTTATTTCTTCGATGTTCCGACGATTTCCCAGAGCAATTCGGGAACGTTCCGGGGACGGCGGATGGTCAATTCGAGTTTGTAACCGCTGCCGAAAAGCGGATACGCCGTGTTCTCCTCGTTTTCGAACTGTCGATAAAACGGAATGCCGAGCGGCGCCAACGAAAAATCGAGCGGTGATTGGGCGGCGACGTCCCAATCGATGATCTCGCTCCATTCCCCTTGGCTCCCCTTCGGTTTCCCTTGCAGGACGACCCGAAGCCGCTGATCCGGGACGAACGAAACCGTGAAATCCTTGCGGGACGGAAGGAACACGCAGGACGTGTTGCTCTGATAACCGGTCGAAATCGCCAGGTCGACGAAGACTTCCCCTTTCTCTTGTCCGCCGAGGAAAACAAGCCGCCGATGGATGTCCCGATCGATTTCCGAAATCGATTCCAACGATGCCGACTCGACGACGATTTCGAGCGGAACGCGGTCCCGATAATTGCGACAGGAAATAAACGCTTTGCGGATCTCCTGTTTCAACGCTTCTTTTTGGCTCCCGTCGTCCGTTCCATGAGAAAGAACGTCGCCGCGAACATTCGACTCCGCAACGTCCCGGAACGCCGTCTCCAATTTCGTACAGAGTTCGGCGAGGAGCTGCGGCGACGGGGTCCCGACGTCGCGCTGCATCTTGATTTCATTGCGCAATTCGTCGAGCAGCCGGGTTCGGTACGCGGTCCAATAATCTTTGAGCATTCCGTCCAAAATCGGCGGCTGCCGCTTCGGGGAGTCGACCAGTCCGTTGAGCAACGCACCATACCGTTCGAGGCGTCGTGGGGCGGTATCGGCGTCGAAACGGCGTCGAATCGTTTCCCACGCCTTGGTCCATTGCGCAACCCCCTTTTGGTAATCCTCGGTCCCCTGTTTGCCGAGGTCTTCGAGGCGGTTCAGATTTTTCATCAGGGGGGTCAGCGAACGGTTCTGCGTCTTCGCTTCCGTTTCGGAAATCTCGCCGGAGCCGTTGAGCAGCGAGTCGAGTTCGGCGGCGTCGTTCGCGGGAGTGAGTTCGCCGGCAAGTCGGAGCCCCGGAAAATTCTTGTCGCAAAAATCGAGGAGCGATTGCCGGATCCGCGGCGACGACCAACAGGCGAACGGAACGCCGAAAATCAGCAGCATCGCCAGGAGAAACATTCCGATCAACCGGAGCGAACGGCGTCGGTCCAACCGGCGGAATCGGTCGGCGATTTCGACAAGCGAACGGACCTTTCCCAACACGGCGAGGTGTTCGTCGACGTGCTCCGCGCCGTCGGACGAAACGTGTTGGAAAATATTTTCTTTTCGTACCAATTGCGGCGGGAAATATTGTCGCAGTATTTTTGCGTACGCTCCGACGAGATGTTCGTCGACCTCGTCGATCCATTTTTCGACAAGCGCGGACTGTTCGGCGGTCAAATGATCGTGATGCGTCAACACGAACACGATCGGCAGCAACCGATTTTGCCGAAGGTCCAGCATCACGTCGATCAACTGTTTGGCGCGGAGAAGTTCGTCATTGAAATGCTTCGCCGTCCGATGGGGAACCGTTTCGGCGGTCGGATCGAAGAAGAAAAGAATCGCGTTGCTCCGCTGGATCAGCTTCGCCATCGGATTCCACCAATAGCCGTGCCGATGCTCCGCGTCGAGATTGCCGAGCGACTCGGACAGAACTTTCCCCTGCGAATCGTTGACGAGAAAAAACCGCGAACCGACTTTCAACTCGATGTTCTCGCAATTCGCCGTCGTCGGAACGATCTTGCCGTCGGGATCGGTCGCCGCTTTCATGAAGTCGGCAAGCCGCGAACCGGGAGCGACCGGGAGCTTGGCCCCTTTGACGAGCTGCCAGAAAAACCGGGTCTTTCCCGCTCCCGTGGTTCCGTAAACGCCGATGTTGATGCGTGAGGTAAACATCGAAAACGAAAAAATATGTGAAAGGTAGGCAACCGACCGCCGGGCGGTTGCGTGCGGTACTTCGCACTCCATTTAGCCGGTACTCCGTGGATACAGTCCGAAGTACCGGACGTTGCCGCCCGGCGGTCGGCAACCTACCTTAAACCATGAATCAATCCTTCAGCAGCTTCAAATCCGCGATGCTGACGGTCGACGCTTCGGAAACGCCGCTGAGGTAATCGACCGTCAGCGTCAACGTCTTGACGCCGTCGACGTTCAGTTGCAACGACTTCGACGGTTCGGTTCCCAACACGGTCCCGTCGTAAAGGAGCCGTTCGTCGCCGAGGATCGTCAACCTCGCTTGTCCGTCCGGCCGAATGCGGTCGTCCACGCCGATACGAGCCCGAAGTGTTTTAAACGGTTCCTTGAGTGTAAAGGAGATTGTCGTTTTTGCTTGGATGACGAGCCCTTGAGCGTAAACGGCTCCATCAAGCTGCACCCCTTTGAGCCCCGGAATCGGGAGTTCCGGAATGTTCGATTGTCTCGAATCCCCGGCGATGCGGCGTTGCATCACCTGTGCGAGGGCCGGTTCGGCGTTCGGCGGCGTCGGTTGTCCTTGCAGAATCCGCTTCGCCTGAAATTCCTGGAACAGCGACAGCGGCGACGCGTCGGTGTTCTCCGCTTTCTCCCAGGCAAACGAAAGCTGCTGCTTGAGGCCGCTCGGTTGCAGGTCCGTGAGGGAGAGGGAGTTAATCGTTTCAAAAACAATTTCGTCGATTTCGTCGAGACGCGAGGTCCCTTGCGTTCCGTTGAGCGTCGTCCAGGCGAGGAGTCCGTCCGAACGGAGTTCCAGCGTTTTCAGGACGCCGACCGCTCCGCTCCAGAAATGCAGCCGACAAAACGGTTTGACCGGTTTCGGCGGTTCCGGTTGATGAAACAATAATCCGAACACTTTTCGACGGGGAACCGGCAACACGTCGCCGTCGACCGTGAACCGTACCGTTTCGGCGCCGAGTTCGTTGACGATCCCGTCGTGGGCGTCCAGCGAACCGGGTTGTCCGACGACAAGGCGGTCTCCTTTGGTCGCCTGCTGCACAAGATATTTCATCCAATCCGGCGGCGGGTTCCCGATTCGCGCCGGATCGTCGACTTTCAGCAGCGCCGCGGTCAGACTTGAAAGCGGCAACGTCAATTCGCCGTTCGGAAAAAGTTTGATCGTCGCGGTTTTTCCCTTGGCGGTCAATTCCGTAGCGAGAAGTCGGCTGCCGTCCGTCAGCGTGAGCACCGCCAGCGAATTCGGAAGCGATTCCTCGGCTTTCGCGCCGACCGGTTCGTTCCCTTTTTTCTCGATCCACGACGCGACCTGTCTGTCGACTTCACGTCTGCCGCGATTATTGTTTTGCGGAGCCGGAACCGCGTTGCCGCCGCGGAGAACAATCCGCCCGCCGAAGCGGATATTGAGCCGATTTCCCCATTGATCGACTTGCGCCTGTTCGATTTTTTGATCCTTTTCCGGCGTCGATTCTCCCGAGACGAAAGGATTTCGTGACAGATTATCGAGCAGCGAAACATGCTTGATCAAAAATTCTTTTTCCCCTTCGTCGGTGAGGAGCACGATCTTATCCGACGTCAACGCCTGCAACTGTCCGTACTGCGGATTGCCGTCCGGATCGTACACCGCGAACGGTATCTCCGCACCGAAAACGACGGAGCAAAGAACGAGAAATATCGGAACGAATATCGTGTGTTTCATCGTTTGAAATAAGTTGAATTACAAAAGCCGGAATGGAGCGCAGCGTAATGACGGTATTCATCGCCGACCGTCATTACGCCGTAGTACCGGCTTCATTCCGGCTTTTGTTTTCGGTACTTGATTGTTACGGTAAAGCAGCCGACTCTCCGCCGCCGCAGGTGAGGAGCGCTTTCCAAACTTTCAGGTCGATCGTGTTCGAAACGAACCGCACCGAGCCGTCGAACAGCGCGACGTTGACCCCTCCCGGATGATACGAACCGACGACTTTTTCCTTTTCCCCGGTTTTGTCGCCGATTTTTGTAACGATTCCTTTGCAAACGTCGTCGAACGTCAATTCGTGGGTCGGGTCCATCCAGTTGATCGGTTCCTTCCGTTCGACGATCGCCAGCGTGTTCGACGTTCCGTCCGTGATGGCGGAGAAATCGTACTGTTTCCCGCTCCGGAAGACGGTTTCCTTGCCGACGACGACGGAATAGTCGCACTCACCGACCCCCGATGCGGACGACGGACATTTGTAAATGGCGGGCATCTTTTTGTGGAACTGCTTGTTGTATTCGCTGTCCCATGGTTCGTCGAGGGCGATTTGTTCGTAAAGCTCCTGTTCTTCGATGTACGGCAGAATCAGGACCCGCCAACTGTGCAGCGGCTTACCTTCTTCGTCGACCGAATGGAGCGGCGGCAGCTTGTTTTGCGTGTCATGATAATTATGGAACGCCAGGAGCATCATTTTTTCATGGTTTGAGCATTGCATTCGTCGGGCGGCTTCCCGTGAGGCTTGAACGGCAGGGAGCAGCAGGGCGACGGCGACGCCGCCGGTGGCGATCAATTCCGGTTTCATTTTTTCCGGCGAGATCTCGATGCTCCAGTGGAGCAGGTCCGTGTCGACCGTCGGGAGGAGCATCCGCAAGCCGCCGCGTGCCAGTTCGATCATCAAGGGGATGCCGTCTTTCATCCGTTCGAAATGGGGGTCGTGTTCCCCCGATTCCATGATCATGGTTCGCAATGCCATCATGCCGAATTCGATGAGTCCGCTGAGCATGGAGGAAATCTGTTTCGCGGCGGATTTGTCGAGCGCTTTGACGGTCAATTTCACGCTCGGCTGCATCGGATCAATCCCGAAGGACGCCCATTGCAGTTTCTTCGCGGCGATCGTCAGGAGATTTTTGATCTGCGGCGGAATCTCATCGGGAGCGTCGGCGAGGAGTTCTTCGAGGAGTTTCGGAGCGTCTTTCGGGACAAACAGGGCGACTTTCAGCAGGTTGCCGTCCCGTTGGGCGAACGCTTCGGCCAGGGCGGGAACTTCGGCTGCCTTGAAATTTTTGAAATAATCCGCGAAATTTTCGAGAAAATCATCCTTATCCATCAGAAAATGGACAGGCGCCCCGATCATGAATCCTTGGGCGTCGATGAATTCAAGCGGGATTTCCAATTGGTCGACCGCCGTTTTGATCGCTGCCCGTCCGTCGTCGGAGAGCCCCTGAAGCGGAATGGCGAGGATTATGGGAAAGCGAATATCTTCCATGGACCCGACCCAATACGCTTCCTTGATCCCGGCGTCGGCGATGAATTTCCGGAACGGATCACGGATCAGCGCGATTTTGTCGGCGACGATTTTTTTCGCTTCGGCAAGGGTT
This sequence comes from Thermoguttaceae bacterium, assembly GCA_031549705.1. Lineage (GTDB taxonomy): Bacteria > Planctomycetota > Planctomycetia > Pirellulales > Thermoguttaceae > WRKP01. The sequence goes on along the minus strand of JAVBPI010000134.1, from coordinate 21,634 downwards.
CGTTCCTGCGATTGCTTGTCGAACCCGTTCAATTTCAGGACCTGCGCAAGGTATTCGAGTGCTCGGTCCGCCAATCGGTCGATGTCGACGGCGTTCAAATCGAGATGGGCGACGAGAAACGTTTTTTCATTGACGAGCGGCGCGATCACCTCCGCTTGCCGTTGCGTTTCGGCGGTCGGGGGAACTTTTTCCTTCCCCACGGCGTTGTTGACAAGAAAGAGCGCCAAACAGACGATCGAAACGACGATGGGTCGAGCCATGGTTTTCGGAGGGGAAAAAGGTTTGGTTCGTCGAACAGAGACCCGGACATTCTGATTGTCCCAATTGTGGCCCCGAAGTCAAGATGCTCTTGGAATGTTTGATTCTCGCTGAAAAAACTCCTCTTGCCTCGACGAAGGGAATTTGTTATCATATCTCCGTTTTGCGGTCGGTTCCCACTCATGGGATAGTTTACCGCCGTCGTCCAATTAAGGAAACACATCATTTTAAGGAGAAATCCCATGTCCGACGATCATGTTCAATCCGCCCCCGAACAGGCAGCCGATTCCGCGCAACAACAGCCGCCGCAATTCAAGTTCGACGATTCCAAAGTGACGGCGACCTACGCCAATTTCTGCCGCGTGACGGGAACGCCGGAAGAATTGATCATCGATTTCGGCCTCAATCCGCAGCCGATCGGGTTTCCGACGCAGCCGATCGTCGTGACCGACCGCATCGTCACCAATTTCTACACCGCCAAACGGATGCTCATCGCCCTCCAGACGACGATCATGCGACACGAACAAGCGTTCGGCGTCCTCGAAACCGACGTCCAAAAACGCCTGAAAAATCAATAAATGTAAGTCGTGGTTCCTGATTCGTGGTTCGTGAAATACTGAACACGAATCACGAATCACGAACCACGCCTATGCAATCTCTTCGTTGGAAAAAGTTTCCCGTCTTGGATAACGGGTTCGTTTGTCTCGTCGACGTGATGGGAGACGACTCCGCCGTCGTTCAAGCGGCGCGGGTCAGTTACGGTGAGGGAACGAAAAAAGTTTCCGACGACCGGACGTTGTTGCGCTATCTGATGCGGCACCAACACACCACGCCGTTCGAAATGGCCGAAGTGAAACTGCTCGTCCGCGTTCCCATGGACTGTTGGCGGCAGTGGATTCGGCATCGAACCGCTTCGGTCAACGAGTACAGTACGCGGTATTCCATCGCCATCGACGCAACCTACGGCACGGAGCCGGACGCTTGGCGTCTGCAAGCGGCTTCCAATCGACAGGGGAGCGAAGGGGAGATCGACGATCCCGAATTGGCCCAAAAACTCACGGAAGAGGAACGGGTTTTCCATCAACGGGCTCGGGAACTCTACGAAGAACGGATCCGCCTCGGTGTTGCCCGGGAACAGGCACGCAAGGATCTTCCGCTTTCGACCTATACGGAAGCGTACTGGAAAATCGACTTGCACAATCTGTTTCGATTTCTTGCGCTCCGAATGGAACCGAACGCGCAGTACGAAATCGTCCAATATGCGACCACGATCGGCGAACAGATCGTCAAACCGCTCTTTCCGAGCTGTTGGGAAGCGTTTCTCGATTACCAACTCGGTTCGTTGCGTTTGAGCCGCCTCGATCAGGGGGTCGTGCAACGGTTATCGGAACGAAAACAGGTTCCCGCGACCATGGAGCAGTTTCTCGCCGCCCAGGATTCCGCTTGGGAGGGACTCGAACGGAGCCGGGAACGGGACGAGTGTCTTGAAAAACTCCGTCGTCTCGGCGTCGTCGGAAACTAACCCCAAGCGTCAGCGCGGGGTGATGGAATCATTCTCCAATCGGTCGAACATTTTCGGCAAATCGCTGAACGCCGTACAGCAACCTCCGGCGAACAGGCCGACGACCGCGCCGAAGATCACGTCGCTGGGAAAATGAGCGCAACACAAAATCCGCTGGACGCCGGTGAGAACGGCGAGCAGGAAAAACACGTTGCGGCCTTGCGGATAGAACCGCGACAGGACGACAAACGCCGCAAACGCCGCCGCCGTATGTCCCGACGGAAAGCTGTGCTCGATATGCTGAAACGTCGAACTCCAATCGAACGAAATCACGTTTTGTCGTTGCAATAATTCGGGGTCGTTGAAATCCAAACCGTACGGACGAATTCGGACGACGAACGACTTGATGAATCCGACGATCAGGCTTGCCAAACAAACCGAAGCGAGATATCGAACGACTCGTTTCCGATGAAGACGGTCGAGTTCGAGAATCAACACGGCGACGATGCAGGCGCCGACCCAATCGCCGAAGAGTTCCGTGACCGTTTGAAAACCGCGGGCGGCTTCCGAATAATCGTATCGAAAGCCGTCGGCCGTCTCGACCGAACGGTGCCGCAGCCAACACCATTGGACGACCGACATATCGATCCCATAACGGCAAATGACCGCGAGCACTGTTCCGATCGGCAAAATCGCGAGCAGCCAAACTCCGAAAAACGTGCGGTAAAAAGGTGTGCGTGGTTCCATGGGAGACAGGTATTGTTTTGTTCACCGGATATTGCGTTTCATGGAGTCGTCGACGGTCCCCGGTCCGGCAAACGGCGGCTTTTCGAATGTTTCGCCGTCGCCGGTGACTCGCGGATCGTTCGTCGACGTCAACACGTTCATTAATCGCTCCGATAATTCTTTGCGGACGGCGGCGTATTCCGGTTTCTCCGCGACGTTGACGAGATAATCGGGATCGTTCCGCAAATCGTACAGTTCTTCGCCGGGCCGCTTGCCGAAAGCGTAATCGCGAAATTTCGTCCATTCCGGTTCGTCGCCGTGCAGGACGAGCCAGGTTTTCGTCGGACTCGCGTCCAAGTCGGGATAAGCGTAACCGGTATCGTCGAGTTTCTTCGCCGTCGTTTCCGGCGAATCCTCCGTTTCACGATAATAGGGGTCCCCCATCGGCCAGCGTTCCGGGTGAAAGTTGCGGATGTACAAAAAGTCTTTCGTCCGGATCGACCGTTGCGGATACGGCGTCCAATCGGACCTCGCGCTGTCGTAATGCCGCTCCCTTCCCGTAACGACAAAGTCTCGTGCCGGATCGATTTGACCGCTCTTTTCCGAAACGAGAAGCGGCAGAATACTCCGTCCCGTCATGCAATCCGGCGGCGTTTTTCCGCCGATTTCAAGGAACGTCGGCGCGAGATCCATCAGGTTGATGAAATCGTCGACCGTCCGGCCCCCTTTGATTTTGTCCCCCCAACGGACGAACAGCGAGACTTCCGTGCCGAGATTGTAGAGGTTGCATTTTCCACGAGGAATGCCGGGAATGCCGTGGTCGCCGCTGACGACGATCACCGTGTTGTCGAGTTCGCCCATCTCTTCGAGTTTTTGGACGAACCGGCCGAGCATCGCGTCCAACGCCAACGCTTCGCCGAGGTAGTCGCAGAAATCCTCACGGACTTCCGGAACGTCGGGGAGGAATTTCGGGAGCTTTCCCATTAAATCGTCGGGATTCAAGTCCCACAGCGCCTTGCCGGACCCCTTTTCCCAAGTCCGATGCGTGTTCGTCGGACCGAAATAGTACAAAAACGGTTTCGACTTTTCCGTTTCGCTTTTTTCACCGGCGGCGAGAAATTGTTCGAAATTTTTCATGCACTCGGCGTAGATTTCCTCCTTGGCGGCTTCGCGGTCCTTGCCGGCGGCGACCATTTTCGTGACGTGTTGCGAAAATTGATTGAACCGGTTTCCCGCTTTATTGAACGCCGTTCGCTGGGCTCCGAGCGGAGCGTTGGCAGGCGAACCGGGGCCCCAACCTTTGTAGGTGTGTCCGATCCGATAGCCCGATTTTTCCAGCATCAACGGAAAGACCGGAATCGCGTCGTCCCAAATCGCCGGCCGAAGAATCGCACCGCGGCCGGTCCGGTAGAAATATTGTCCGGAAAAGAGGGAACTGCGGCACGGCGTGCAGGACGGCGACGTGATGTGCGCGTTCGTGAAGCAGACCCCTTCCTTGGCGATCCGGTCGAACGTCGGCGTCGTGAACGTCGTGTTCGGAGCATCCTTCGAGTAAACGCTTGCGTAACGTCCCCAATCGTCGGCGAAGAAAAAGAAAATGTTCGGCCGCTTCGACGGTTCCGCCGCGTTTCCGATACAGCAACAGACAATTATCGACACGAAAAACGTCGAAATGAACAATCGATTTTGCATGATTCGTCAAAATGGTAGCCGGAAGCGAAGGGTACTCCCGCAGCGCCCGGTTGTTTGGGTCTATCGGTGAAAAACCGGGCGCTCTCGCCGGACTACCGGCTTCGCTTCCGGCTGCCATATTACGATTCGAACAGCGGATAGGTTCCCAACACGCGAACGCAATGGTCGGACGATTCCCCCGTTCGGGAGAGCCGCAAGTTCAGGGTTTCCATGCAGAGTTCGAAGATCCGCCAAACGGTCGGCGTTTCCATTTCGAGGTAAAACATCTGCGGATCGTGAGCGATCGGAACGTCGTTCACGGGTTCGATCAAACCAGGCCGCGAATGAATCTTGAGCAGGTTGATGCCGAAAAAAGATATTTGTCCCAAAATATCGGCGAGGAGTCCGACACGGTCGCTGGTCGGGATCACGGCGATCATCGTCCGGCTTTTCGAGACGGTTTCGAGGGGTTTGAACGGTACGGAACCGTTTCCCGTAACGAGAAGAAACTCCGTGAAATTGGTCCGTCCGTATTGCCGGTTGCCGATGTCGTCGGCGATGATTTCGAGCCCCGCTTTTTGAAGGGCTTCACGCCGTGCGATCGCCAAGCCGCTTCGCTTTTCCACGACGACCCGCGTCGCTTCCGCCGTGCTGAGAACCTCCTGACGTCGGATGTACCGGAAATGTTGCGACAAAAAAACCGAACACTGGGGGATCGCTTTCGGATGCGAATAGACGACATCATCGGCGTCGGGGGACGTTCCCGGAAAACGTCCGATCGCGAACTTAACGGAAATTCGTTGCGCCGCCGCGATGTGCCGTCCGTTTTCCGTAATCAGGTCGAGTGTTTCCTGAACCAACCCTTCGTAAAGATTGTAATACGGAACCACCGCGAACGTCGAATCGTCGACGTTTTCGATCAATTCCTCCAACGACCGTTTCGGAATAAGATCGAAGCGGTCGCCGAGCGTCCGTTCGAGCGTCTTGGCGGCCTGCTCCGCAAACGTCTCCGCCGGACCGAGATAATGAAGTTCAGGCATGAAATTTGCTCGAAAATGGTTATTCCCGCCGATTTTTCGTCGGCGTGAGGATGATCGTGAGCGGGGTACCGACTTCGGGAATCCGTTCCGTGAAACAGGAAAACAGGAGGTCGGCGTTCTCACTGCTGCTCTTGATCGGAACGTCGAGAATCGCGCCAACGAAATTCGACACCCCGAACAATTCGCCGGTCTCCTCCGCAACGTAATGTCGCTCACCGTCCTCGTCGGTGAACTCCTTGCTCCCGGTGAAGACCCAATGGGTCGACATCGCTTGCGGATCATCCTTCGTGCTCTTCGCGTTGTCGAGCACCCATTCCTGGGCGAGGATTTCGCGGACGTCGCCGTTTTCGTCACGCCAACGGACCTTGATCTCGATTTCGTCGCCGCTCGGAGGAACGAACGTCGGATGAACCTGAACCGGTTTTCCCGGTTCCGCACCGATCGCCAACAGCGCCGCGTGAATCAGCATCGGCTTCACCCGAATCGAGATGATCGACTCGTGTTCTTTCGATCCGACACGGCAGGCGAGCAATTCGAGCAATCCTTCACGGAGCGCAACCCGACCGAGCAACACAACGCTTTCGCCATCTTTGGTGAGCCAGATTCGCTGCTTCGGATCGAGCGGAATCAACGTGTCCGGTTTGCCGACGAGCGGAACCCGTTTGTTTTCCTCATCGATGAGCGCCTGCTCTTTCGCTTCTTCCTCAGCGCGGATCTTCTCGTATTCCTTGAGCGCTTCCTCACGGCTCATGTTGAGTCGCCCCGACGGTTCGGCGTCTTCTTTTTCGACCGCTTTCGTCAGCGTTGATTCCGCCGTCGGTTCCGGTTTCGGCTCCTCTGGAGTCGGAGCTGTCAGTTTCCGGACGGATGTGGTGCTTTCCAGCTTTCCCGTCGCCGGATCAATCAATGGTCTTCCCATTGCTCCGAGGGGGGTGTGCTTATGGGCCGAGGGGATAGGTTGCGTTTTCTCCAGCGTCGCGGCATCGGAGGCTTTTTCTTGAACAACCCCCGGTTCTTGCGTCGGTTTCTCCGCCGGTTGCGGCAGGGTCGCCAACCAGAACGTGAACGGGCTCATCAGGAAGACCCAAACGGCGAAGTACCAAAGATGTCCCTTCTTGAGCCAATCGATCACCCACAGGAGCGAGACGACGCCGACGGCACAGCTCACGAAAACGGCGACAAGGAGCAACCACGGCGGAAGCGATCCGTTGGCGGCAAGTTCCGGATCGAGCAAATCCTTCAATTCGAGAATTCCGCCCCCGGCGATGATCGGAATCGAGAGCAGAAACGAGAACGTCGCTGCTTCTTCACGCTCTAAACGCCGAAAAAGTCCGGCGACGATCGTCGAACCGGAGCGCGAGATTCCGGGGAGCACCGCGATTCCCTGCACGATTCCGATCAACAGGGCGTCGGCGTACGTCATCGTGGAACAGGTTTTCTCCCCATTTTTCAGGAAGAGCGACCCGATCAGGAGGATTCCTGTTGCGATAAAACAGGTCGCGATGATCGGCAGGCTCTCTTCGATCCACGGACAGGTTTTCTTGACGATCAAACCGACGATCACGCCGGGAATCGTTCCAACGATCAGCAACGGAATCATCCGAAAATCCTTGGTGAACAGGTCGACAATCCGCTGCCGAAAGACGATGATCACCGCGAAAAGCGTGCCAAGGTGGAGCAACACGTTCAGCTTGATGAAGTCCGCCGACCCATTCGTCAACGGCTTGCCAAATTGCGTAAACAAGTGGTTCGCGACGGCGTTGTGTCCGGACGAACTGATCGGAAGGAACTCGCCGATTCCCTGCAACGCGGCGATAAGGAGGATTTCAATAAATTCGAGCATGGTTCTTCACCCGGTCAATCATTCGCTTGCGTTTTAGCCGCTCCGCGCGGCAATGTTCGTATCCGTTCATTTTATCGGAATCTTCAGTCGCGGAACAGTACCTGTTTGATCCGCAGCCAAATCGCGAGCATCGTCCCGAGCAGAAAGAGGCAGACGAACATTGCCGCCGCGAGGACAACGGGGCCGAAGTCGAAAATCGGTGCCGCGAACTCCCATGTATTCCGCCAACCGACGACGAGGAAGAGCGTTGCCAAGCAGAGATACGGTCCGTACGGCAACTCCTTGCCGCGTCCCATCAGGTATTGCGCAACGGCAAATCCGAGGCCGATGCACGGAGCGAGGAAAAAGATCAAAATCGTCGTCTGCCAACCGACGAACGCGCCGATCATTCCCATGAGCGTGACGTCGCCGAACCCCATCGCTTCGCGGTCCAACACGAACCCGGCGACAAGGCGCCCCCCCCAGATCATCCCCATGCCGGTCGCCATGCCGATCAATGCCGTGAGAAGCCCATCCGAAAACAGCCATTCAGCGGGGAATAAACCGAGCGCCCAATTGAAAACGAAGGGCAAAGGAAGGATGAACGCCGCTCCGAACCAAGTCCGTGTCGTCGACGACCTTTTCAGTCGACGGCAGAAAATCGCCGCCGCTTTTCGAAACGGTAATTGTGTGTACCAGACCCGTTCGAGCATCGCAAAACACCAGAACCACCACAAACCGAAAATGAGAATCGCCTTGCCGGAAATTGTTGAAACGAACCACGGCGCCAGTTCCGGAGCACGGGGACTGTAATACTGCAACGGAACCGCTTGCGAATCGATCGTCGGATATGTCGTGAATCCGCCGATGGTTCCGACCGACCATTCCGTAACGGGAAGGAGCGTTTGCGGCAGGGAAGCGGCAAAAATCAATCCCAAGACGGTTCCGTAAGCGGTAACGGCGTCCGGAATGATCATGTCGTCGAAGTCGATCAACGACGCCGCAAGGAGCAGGCCGAAAAAGACGACATGAACGCCGAACCGCAGCCAAAGCGTCGAACTCGGTTCCGGAAGAAGGCCGAGCGGCAACAATCCTTGTTGGTCGACTTCCCAAAAACAGAGCCAGCAAACGCCGAGCGCCGCGAACAACTCCGTGAAGAACGGCCGAATCCAGAACGACGCCGTTTCCAGACCGGGGAGCCGATCCTCTTCGGGGAGCAGTTCGAGACGGCGTCCCATTCGGCTTAACGAAATCCAGCCGAGTATCGGAATGAAATCGAACCAGCCTTTTTGAAACGGCTTGAGCGGCGTTGTCGTTTTCCGTTTTTTCGATGTTTCCGTAACAGAGTTGAGCCGTTCCAGAAATTCCCGGGGTAAAACATTCCACGGCGAACGGAATCGGGGCGTCCAACAGAACCGGTCGACGAACCCGTTCACCGCCGCGCCGAGAACGGCGCCCACAACGAAAAGAAGGGGAAAGGTGAATTCTCGCATGGGGGTAATTTCGTCATTTCGACCGAAGGGAGAAATCTCACCCTCGTCGGTCGGGTTGAAATCATACTCTGTCGTGAAGGTGAGATTTCTCTCTTCGCTGCGCTACGGTCGAAATGACGGGTTAGCAGCTGAATTTATTCTTCTTTCCCGAACAGGGCTTCGATGCAGATCGCGGACCACGTTTCGAAGCCGCTTAGGTCGCGGAGCATTTCGGTAACGGGAACGAAACCCGACTCGATCAGGTCCGGTTCGTTGGAGCGAATATTCGGTTCCGCAAGTTCGAAAAGATGCACGATGCCGAGATGGACCTTGCCGACTTCGGTGAGATCGTCGTTGATCATTCCGACGCACCGTTCGGTGTACGCCGAATCAAGGACGACTTCCTCTTCGAGTTCTCTTCGCATCCCTTCACGGTAAAAGTCGTGCGGCGTCCCGTTTTCGGCAACGTCGACCGATGAAAGGTGTCCGCCGACGCCGACGCTCTTTTTACTGTGCAGACGGCTCTCCCCCATCCCCTTGCCGCGAACGTATTGAAACAGCCGGACGGTTCCATCGGCGTCCCGGTGCGAGAAAATCATGTACGGAATCAGTTGTTTGAATCCCGGATCCTTTTCGACGTCGCTCCGGGGACGGAACAGCACGTTTTCCGGGGCGAGCAGCACGTTTCTGTAACGATCGACGTCGCCGCGGAAACCTTGAAAATGCCCGAGGCCGTGAAACAACGGCGTCGGGACGACGAGAACTTGTTCTTCCATGGAGTATTTGAATTTTGACGGATACGTTTTCAGAAATCGTTGCGGTTGAGACCGTCGATTCGACCGGCGACGTGCCGAAACTGTATCATATCAAAATCGATCAGGGTCCGCCACCCCTCCAGGAGATTGCCGCGGAGCGTTTCCAAGGTGCGGAACGGGAAAAGGGCCGCCAGATCGAGCACGATTTCCCGCATGGTCGCGCTGTCGTCGATCAGCGGATACGACGCGGCAAGGAGCGGGGAGACGTCGACGGGAATCCGTATCGACTGCTGGTAAGCGTTCACTCGGAACGCCGGCGGGTCCACGACGGCTTTCGCGGGATTCCGGAGCCGTTCCTCGAGCGCGTTGGATTTGGCGTAACAGGAAAAAAACGGAACGACGTCCCAGTCGAACAAGTCGATCGCCGTGTTCCTCCCTTTCGAGGCGTAAAATTCGTAACGGTTCAGCTTGCCGACCAGGTGTTCGCAAAACGTCGCGGCGGCGTCCGGTTCGAGTTCACGGAGCCTTGCCTTGATCCGTTGCGGCAATTGACACTGGAGGTATTCCGGGACGATAAACGGTTTCATCGACGACGCAAACGCGCAGAGGGACAACCCGGCCGCGGTGACGTACGCGTCCAGCGATTTGCGGGTAAAAGACGAATCATGCCGCAGTCCGTCCGGATCGTAGACGTCCGATGACTTTCGGCCCAGGATGGGCCAACGCCCGAAATTACGGTGGAGGTTGCTCGACGGTAAATTGCGCAACACGAGATTCGCGTTTCGTATTTTCTTTTCCGCATCGCTTACCCCGGCGTTGACGATCCGGAATATTTCCTCGATTTGTCGGACGCTGGTTCTCCCGATCGCTCCGTGGACCGTGACTCCCAGACAACCATCCGGCGTCAGGAGGTCGCCGAGCATTTGCAGCCGGTCCGGCGAATCGTTCCGGAGATTAGCTTCGATGCCGCAATGGATATAATCGAACCCACCGGGAGCAAGTTTTCCGGCGTTCGATATTGAATCCGCACGAAATTCGACCATTTTTCCGACGTTCGGTTCTCCCAATCGGATCGACTGGTTGCGGAGACGCTCCTGCACGACTTTCGTCCTGGCATGATCGGGCTCGATGCAAACGATCGACGTGTTCGGCAATCGGGCGCATTGAACGGCGAGAAACACCAGGGGATCGCCGTTGCCGCCGATCACGAGGATCCGGAGCGGTTCGACGAAATCGCGGCGTCCCCGGAAGCAATGCTGGTTTATCGTTGCGAGATTGTCCAGGTTCGTCGGACGGAGCATCCGTTTGTCTTCCGCGGGGTCCCGTCGAGGAACCTCGACCGTTCCCTCGCGAGAGCCGGCCGTACCGCCCCAAAGGGATGTCGAACGAGAGGTCGGAAATTTTTTGCGACCGAATGTTTCTTTGTCGTACGGATTTTCCGTTTCGATGCCGGAATTGAACGACGCATCGCCCTTCTGTTGCGGGTAGTGATCGAAAACGATTGGTTGCCGTGACAATAACGTCGATTCGACCGGCAACGGGGTTTCCCGGTCCTTGAGCAGATGCGGCTTCGGGACGGTCGGCTCCGCATCGTTCAACGAAACGATGCCGATCGCGCTGGATGGTTCGAGATGTTCGGATGTCGACATGAGAGACACAGACCCGACCGATGGGGAAGGGCAATCCGGGTTAACCCTCCCTGTCGGTCGGGTTTTTGAGCGGTTTCACTTGAATGGCGTCAACCGGCAAGGCGTCTCGCCGTAAACGGGAGGAGTGGTAAGGTTTTGTGTCGCAGCAGGATCATGTCTTCCCGTTCCACGGCAAGCATGAAGCGAATACACTTGGCGGCGATTTCATCAAGTCCGACGTCGCCGTTCCATTCGTCGCGGATCATCATGAAAATTTCACCGAGTGTTTTGAAACCGTCGACCAATCGGACGAATCGGTACGGAATCGGACCCCACGGGATGACGACGGAATATCGTTCCATCGGCGTCGGCTCGATCAACAATTCGGGCGAAACGTTCGGCCCGGCGTCGAGGAACGCTTGTTTCCAATTTTTTGAAACGGAAGAAAACGGATTGAAAAACGGAATGTTGTCCGTATTGCCGGGATCGGCGTGGAATGCCGTGTCACGGACGGCCCAAAAATGGTGCCGCTCCAGCGAGCTCCACGCAATTTCCGAAACGGATTCCCGTTCCCGTGCGGAAAGTCGTCCAAGCAATTCGGACAACTCCCGGTCCTTCCCCGCGAACCACGGCTCGTAGAACATTCGCGTCAAACGGGAATACTGCGCAAGCCGCAATCCTTTATCGTCCAATAAATCGTAGATTCGCGGAACGCTCCAGGCGTGACGGTCCTTGCGGAGGAACTCGCCGATAAACGCCTCGTCTTTGCCCGACCTGACCGCGGGATCCAGGAGATCGAAGGAGAGCCGGGTCCAATTGCTTTCCGGTAAAAACGGGAAAAGCTCTTTCAAGCGGTCGATTTCCTCCGCCAACCCCGGATGATCGCCGTTCAGGCTCTCCGCGATTTGCTGGAATTGCCGATACGGTTCGCGTCCATAAACGCCGAAGCAGGAGAAACCGAGAACGCCGTCCCGTTTCATTAAATGTAGCAAAAAATCGAACGAACGGTCGAAATCCTCCTGGTCGCCGAGTCCGTTCGTACAGCGGATGTAATCGAACGGGCCGAAACCGGGGACCGAGGGAAACGTCGAATTGCCGAGTACCGCGTCGACGAGTGATGCCAAGGGACCGCTCACGAACCGGATCGATTCCGCAACGCCGAGCGATTCCGCGCGACGGCGAACGAAGTCCAACGCCGCCGGACACGAATCGTAATGCAGGATCGACGATTCCGTACCGTAAAGCTGGACCGCGAGAAAAATCGTTTCGTCTCCCGGCGAATGATCGTTGACCGTCAGCACGAAAAAATCGCGAATCAGGTTGCGACCGCCGGAAAAACAAAAATGATTCAAGGTGTCCAGTTCGTCGAGCGGATTCGTATGCAACCGTTTCGGTTTCGAATGCGGCGGGCGAACCGGATAGATGAATTCATCAAGAACACGATTCATGGCGGAAAGCGGGTTCGAGCATCGATGATTATTTGGACGAGTATTGTCCGCTGCGTGCGAAGCCCGGTGTCTCGTCGACGGGATTGGGAACGTTGACGTTGATGATACGGACCACGGACGGCGTTTTCGCGAATCCGCTCGTTTCCGAAACGGTCGAAGTATTCGGATTTTTCGTTTCGGTAACAGACGGAACCGACGACGCGATTTTTCGAAGGACCTCCTTGTCGTCGTTTCGTTGAACCGGCGGTTTGGCGGCGACAACGGGATGTTGCACCGGTTCCGTGTCGGGACGGCTTGTAAATTCCTGCTTCGCGGACGATTCGCGGGTCGGCGTACGAAAACTCGTTTTCGGCGGTTCCCGTTTCTCCGGCTGCGACATTGCAAGCGATTCCAATTTCCGATCGACGACATTCCGTTCACCGATTTCGGGAACCGGAGGCCGATTTTTTGTTTCATCGTTTTCTGGTTCGCTCGGATTGTTCGGCATCGGAACGGGAACCGGAACATATCGAACGATTTCTTTCGGCTCCGGTCGGTGAACGGGCTCCGAATTCGTCGGTATTGCAACAGGGGCCGGAACGGACCGAGCGACTTCCTTCGGTTCCGGTTGACGGACGGGCTCCGGATTCGTCGACGGTGCGACGGAGTCGGGAACCGAGCGAACGATTTTTTTCGTTTCTGTTTCCGGTTTCGTCGCGGGAATATCTTCGACGCTTCGTTCCGGTTTTTTTTCGACCACCGGCTGTTGCGCGATTTCCGGCTTCGTTACCGTTTGGGGATGGGAGCTTCGGGCGTCGACGGCGAGGTCGGTTTGGGAGGCTTCGACTTTTTCCGCCGGCTTTTCGGATGCCGTCAACCCGGGCATTATTTTCGCTACGAAATCATCGCCGGGTTTCGCCTTGTTCTCCGTTTTCGGTTCCGGTTTCCGTTCAAACGGCGGTGCGACGATCGTATCGATTTTTGCAACGGATTTTGATTCGGTCTCCTTTTCCCGGAGTTTGTTCGTCCGTGGTTCCGATGCTTTTTCCATTGCCGGGGTCGGCGTCCCCCACGGATCCGCTTGGGCGACCGTTTCCTTCGGCGGCTCTTTCGGCGCCGGGGGTTCGACCGTTCGTTGTTTTTCGATATAAATGTACGGTTCCACGTCGATCTCTTTCCACGCTTTAACCGTCGTTGCCGTGAGTTCCGGTTCCCGTTGTTCCCTGGCGACCGAAGAGCGATCGGGGGACGTAATGTTTCCGAACGCAACCGCTTCCGGCGTCGGAGCGAAACTGTTGCGCGAACCCGAAGCGGTTCCGCGATCCGCCGCGGATTCCGGAGCTCGGAGGGCGTTCTGACCGAATCCTTCCGGGAGCGGCGTTCCCGCCGGCGTCGGACGGAATGGACGAGCATCCACGTTTTCCGGCGTCGGCGCCGTCGTCGGTACGGACTCTTTTCGTTGCGGCGTTTCCAACGCCGCCAAGTTGAACGGCTGCACGAGATCGATCGCCGTCGGTCGTGGAGCGACCGTGTTGCTCGGCAAATGCGACGGATCGGTCGGTGCGACTCGCGTCAATTTTTCCTGAGCCGGCATCAGGGACGGTTGCGGTTTCACGGGAACCGGAACAGGGGCCGGCGTCGCCGGTTGCGGCGGCGCGGCGGATCTGGAACCGATTTGCGCGTATTGCGGATACTGCACCGGCGCGGCTTCGTCCCATCGTCGAACCCGGCCGGCGGCCGCCTGTCGGGAGTCTACCGGTGGGAGCGGAACCGTTCCTTTTTCGTTCGAAATCCGGAGCTTCTGTTCCGGATTCTTCGCGGCGACCGGTTGTGAAGCGGTCGGCTGCCGGATGTTCGGGACGGGGCCGAAATCCGTTGCGGGAAGCGGTTTCAGCGTCGACTCCACACCATGGTTGACCGGCGGGAAATTCCAGGCGTCGGCGTTTGCGGCGACTTCCTGTTGCGCACCGGCGGTCGATCCATTGATTTTCCGCTGTTCATCGGCATCCTTGGCGACCAGATAATCCAGCCCGGCTTTCTCGAATTCCGCGGCAAGTTGGATCGAATATTCCCGAATCAGTTCACGACGAATTTGTTCGTGCAGCTCTTTTTGCACGGCGGCGTCCTTCGGGGCGTTCGCCGCCGCGGAGTCCTTTTGTTGCCCTTCGAGAATGACAGCGCGTTGTTCGGCGAAGGTTGCTTGCTCCTCCAAACCGAGCGATCGATCGATCTTGGCGAGTTCACGCAACGCTTGAACGTCGCCGAGCGCCAATTTGAGATACCGTAATCCTTCCGTTTGCCGATCCGGTTGGAGCGCGACGGCGTATCCGAGTTTATGCAAAACCCGTTTATTCTCCATGTCGATCAGCAAACAGTGTTTGAGAAGGATTTCCGACTCGCGGTACCGTTGTCGATCGAACTGGAGTTGCGCAAAGTCGGAAATCAATGAAATATTCGTCTGGCCGTACGGGAGCGCCTGCCGGAAGTATTGTTCGCTTTCATCGAATTTGTTCTGTTTCGCCTTGAGCACCGCGAGCCGATGCAGCGAGGGCAATTGGTGCTTCCCGGCGTTCGCCTCCCGGCAACGCTGTAAAGCATGGAGATACGCTTTTTCGGCGGCAGCGGAGTTTCCCTGCTTTTCGGCGTCGATTCCCTGGAGAATCGATTGATCGACCTCCTTGGAAACACGTTCCCAAGAAGAGGACGGACCTTCCGCCCCGGCGCCGTGCCGAGAGGCACCGAGCAGTAAAACAACGCATAAACAAAGATTCACGAGGCGCATAACGCATTCCTCCAAACGGGAAAACCATCCGATTTCAATATCTATCGAACGTATCGGCTTTTCCGGTTTTCCAACTTGAAGGGGATTTGCGGAATGCGCACGAAGATGGCTTCCATGAGCTTGAAATGGTCACCGATAGCCCGTCGCAGCGCTCGCTTTTCGGTTGTACAAAGTGAGAGAATTGATCTTCGTGAGAACGGAAAAGAGCGTCATCCCCGCGCAGGAGGGGACCCGGACGGTTGATTTTCCCTTGAGGCTCTTCCTTCGAAGAGGTGATCTTGATCACGCGGCGCGGTTGAGCAGTTCGTCCTTGACCTGCATGAGATCGCTGTTTTCCGGCAGGTACGATTCGTCGAACAAGAGCGTGTTCTCGAGGAGTTGGCGTACCCCTTCCGCGTTCAGCGAATGTCCGCCGCGGTACGATTCGAAGCTGCCGACCCAATCGCAATCGGCGAGCGAGAAGTCGCCGACCATGTCGAGAATCTTGTGCCGGGCGCATTCATTGTCGTAACGAAATGCGTTGTCCATCGGCCCGTCGGTGTCGAGAACGATCACGTCGGTCGGCGAAACCCGTTGGCAGAGACCGTGGGCCAGCAGGTATTCCGCTTCCTTTTTCGTGATGAACGTCCGGCACGCCATGATTTCGTCACGAAAAGACTCCGGCGACAATTCGAACTCGTAGTCCTGATTGTCCAACGGATAGTCGGCATCGACGACGAGGGAATATCGGAACGAATTTTTTCCCGACCGGCTCGGAAGGATGTTGATCCAATGGTCCGCCGTGCCGACACGGAAAGCCCGCGTCACGAGACGGACCGGTCGAATCGCCGGTAGCGCCACGATTTTCGCCGCTTCCAATTCGAGGAAGAACGGCAGGCTGGAACCGTCGAAGCCGGGCATTTCGGGGCGGTCGACGTGAATTTCACAGTTGTCGATCCGGAGCGCCTTCACGGCGGCGAGCAGGTGTTCCACCATGTCGACCCGGGCGTTTCCGTTGACGAGCGATGTTTGTCGCGGTTTCTCTTCACGGTATTCGACCAGCGCGGGAACACGGGGATGATCGTATAGATCGGTCCGTACGAAAACGATACCGCTGTTCGGCGCCGCAGGACGGAACTCGACGTTTATGTCTTCGCCGGTCCAGAATCCGAATCCGTTGACGAACACGCTTTGCGCGAGCGTCTGTTGAAGTCGGAATGTTTGTTTGAGACCGTTCTGGAACAAGGAAGAGACGGCGATCGTCGAATCCGCGGGGCAATCGGATGTTCGCATGAAGACCTCTACGCAGTTCGAAGTATCGCGGAAAAGTTGATTCGAAGAACAAAAAACATCATCTCCGCGAAGGCGGGGATCTCGTATTGGATTTGGCGTTGTTTTGCCAAAACGGATTTGATTACCCTCCCCTCTCCCGGGGGGAGAGGGGACGGTAGGATGATCCGCATTCAGGAAAACCAAGTTAAAATCTTAACGCATGCCGCCACTCACGGGAAGCGCCGTCGCGGTTTGCGGGGCGGCCTTCGGATCGTCCTTCGGCGGAATCGGCAGGTTACGCGAAATGTACATCTGCGCGATGATGTGATCGGTGACGTTCAGCACCGGATCGAACCAGACGAGTTTCTGGTCCATGTCTTCGGCGACCGTTTGCGGGACGGCCGGATCCGGTTCGAACATCCGGAAGTCGGTGACTTGCGCGATCTTCTTTTCCTTGGCGAACGCGCCGATGGTCGCCTTGATGTCCTTGTACGTGTCGTACATGATCTGCGAATTTTCCAAGGCGAAGCGGCGTTGTTCCGCTTTGGCTTCCTTTTCGAAATCGGCATACGCGCCGGCGATGTCGTCCATCGCTTTTTGGTATTCGGGCGCGGTCTGCTTCAGGCCGGAGGTCGCAAGATTTTTTTCCTGGGCGACGATCGTTTCCTGTTTCTTCTTGAATTCGGCTTCACGGGCAAGCATCTTCGCTTGCAGCGCTTCCTGCTTCTGCTTGAATTCCGGGTGCTTCTTGATCAACTGGGCGACGTCGACGACGGCGACGAAGTTCGGAAGCTGCGCGGCGGCGTGCGAGGCGAAGCAGCAGACGGCGACGAGCGCGGCGACGAGAACGGTCAAACGATTGTGTTTCACTTTGGCTCTCCTAACGGGGTGAATGGAGTTTTGCGGTCGCGTGTACTGTTCTCGACGTCAACGCAAAACATGGGATCTTCCTTGACCATCGCCGTGTCTTCCCAACGGGGTCTGATGGCACGGCGACACAAACGTGTTCGCGGTTCTACCGTGAACGGGGCGTATTATGTACTATTTCGATCATCGGGTAAAGAGCAATTTTCATTGAAAAATTTTCCGGAATAATCCTTTTTTTCCGCAAATTCAGCCAAATCGGCAGTTTCAGCAAGCCGTTTGGCGCAAACGCCGTCAAAATAGGGGGTCTGCATCCTGCATTTTCCGGAATCCGAAGGGGAGACGGAAATCATCGTATCCTTGCCAGAATTCGGTTTCCGGGGTAAACTACAAGGAATGTTCCATTTCCGCGATAATCCCATTGACCAACAAAGCCATGTCCCTGATTGCCCCGCACGGTGGTCTCACCGAACCCGTCAACCGTACCGTCGATTCGAAAGATATTGCCGCTTTCAACGAAAAAGCCGCGACTTTACCCAAAGTTCCGGTCAGCGACGCCGATCTTTCGACCGTTTACCGCTTCGGAGACGGCGGACTCTCGCCGCTCACCGGGCCGATGGACTCGAAAACGTTTAACCGCGTTCTCGACGAATCGGTGATCGAAAACAACGGCAAAAAATACGCCTGGACGATTCCGCTCTCGCTGCCGGTCACGGAATCGTTGGCGAAACAAATCAAAGCCGGACAAGACGTTGCGATCACGAACTCCGCCGGGGAAATCGTCGCCGTGCTGAGCGTTTCCGACGTTTTCGCCTGGGACAAGGAAAAATATCTGAAAAGCGTTTACCTGACGGATCGAACCGACCATCCAGGCGCCGACATGGTGCTCAAGCAGGACGCCGACAAGACGTTCCTCCTCGGCGGCTCGATCATGGTGTTGCCGCAACCGAAAAATCCGGCGTTCGGAAAATACGTCCTCTCGCCGGTCGAAGTCCGCAAACTGCTCGATTCCAAGGGTTGGGAACGGGTCGTCGCCTTTCAGACCCGCAATCCGCTGCACCGGGCTCACGAATACGCCTTGGTTTACGGCCTCGAAGAACTGCTCCGTCAAGGTTTCAACGCCGGCGCCTGCTTGAATCCGCTGGTCGGCGAAACCAAAGGAGACGACGTGAACGCTGTTGTTCGGATGCAGACCTACGAAAAACTGATTGTCGACCGTTCCCTCGGCGAAGGGGACTCCGATGCCGAATTGTGGAAGAAAGTCGGCGGAGCGGTTCCGGATCGGGTGATCCTGCTCGGCTTGGACATCAAAATGTTCTACGGCGGTCCGAAGGAAGCCGTGATGCATGCGATTTACCGCCAGAATTTCGGGTTCACCGACCTGATCATCGGCCGCAAGCATGCCGACGCTCCATACCACGACAACACGCCGATCTGGGGCGATTTCGATGCGCAGGAAATCTTCAACAAGCTCGGCGGCGACTTGCAAATCAAGCCGTTGAACGTCGGTTTTGCCGGATACTTCGAATCGATGGGCCGTGTCGATCTCACGGAGAACCACAAGGACGAAAAGCCGGTGTTCATTTCCGGCAAGGACGTTCGCAAGACGCTCCTTGAAGGAAAAGAAGTCGACCCGCGCATCATGCGGCCGAGCACGTCGAAGATTCTTGCCGCCGCGATGGCCGCGAAATAAGGATCTGCCGTCCAAGCGGTCGGTTTCGCCCTCTAATGGTCTGGCTCCCGTTGGTCGCCTCGCGTTTTCCGGGGCGACTTCGTTGAGCCCGCGAACCGAAGGTCCGGGCGCTGCGGGAAGTTCGTTCTTGATCTTGACGATTTCGCGCCGAATCCGTACGCTTCCGTGTCGGCACAATCACGCGGAGGCTGTTTCATGAAACGCACGGTAATCGTCCTTTTTCTGTTTTTTTTCGGCGTTACGGTATCGGCCCAAGACGAAAAGGGGAGCAACGTCAAGGAAGCGAACATTTCCTTCGTTTCCCGGTACGCCGTGTTCGACATTGCGACGCAGAGCGTCTGGGAATTGCCGGAATCGCATTATCCGAAACGATTCTCGCCGGACGGTTCGAAGATGCTTTCCACGGACTTGAAAACGATTATTCTCTGGAACGTGTTGACGCAAACGCCGATGAAGAGAATCGATCTCAAAACGGAGTTGGTTTCCGAACGAAAAAACGACACGGATTCGAACAACCTCGCGCCGAAATCGGAGGAAATCGCCGTCGAACAGACGCTCGACGCGGATCGGATCGAGTTTTCGCCGGATTCCAAGAGATTCGTCTTGCACGGCAAACCCGATCGTCAGGCGAGAATTTATTCCGCAGAAACAGGCTTACCGATCGCGGAACATGTCGACACCGACATCTGGTTCATTCCGGGGAGCGACGACATTCTGGGGGCGGGATTTCACGATGGGGTTTTTCGACTCGATCATTCGGGGATTCCTCCAAACGACAAAAAGTGGTGTAACTGGCAGGAAGCGATTAAATGGTTATATCCGGTCGCCGTTTCGAAGTCGGGAGACACGGTGCTTACGCTCCATCGTTGGCGCAGTAAGCTCGCGAACGATTATCCCGGTAAAGTCGCGCTCTTTTCCACAAAGGACGGCTCGAAGCGATGGGAGTATACCGGCTATAAAGCATGGTTCGACAAGGAACAAAAGCACGTTGTCGTTCTCCAAGGTATCCTCGGAATTACCCTTCTTCCCCAAAAGTCACAGTTGAAGGCGATCATTCTCGATGTCGAATCCGGTAATGAGTTGCTCGAGATTACCACGCAGGAGGCGTTCGTCTCGAAAGACGGTTCCGCGTTGGTGGTGATGGAAAAGGATACGTTCAAAATTTTCCACTGGACCGTTTACGACATTGCAACGCAGGAAAAAGTCGCCGAGGTTTCGGGAAAAGTCGTGTTCAGCAACACCGGCAAGTATTACGTCAAGGAATCGTCGTTTGGAAAGACAAAGGGGACCGTCTATGAGACCCGCACCGGGAAAAAGATCGGCAGAACCGCCATGGTCGCCCGGGGAGATCGAATTTTCTCTGCCGACGACCGATTCTGGGTGAACGATGTCGACGAAAAGGGGAAGCCGATCGGCGAACAACTGATCGAAACGGCGACGAACCGAACCGTTTTCCGAATGCCGGCGGACACGAAACATTCTTCCCTCGACCTGATTCACCCTTGGGAATTCAACGCCTTTGCCGACAAAATGGGGGGCGATGGCAAGCTGATTCTGCGAAGCATCGACCGCTGAAACCGGCTTGCCAAACGAACGATTTCTGCTCTAATGGAAAAGGTGAAAAAGGGTTTCCATCGCTTGCGTTTTAGCCGCCGTACGGCGCGCAGCGGTCGGAACGACATTCCATGGGAGAAATCAACGTGCGGACCATCAAAATATTCGACACGACGTTGCGTGACGGCGAACAGTCGCCGGGCGCGAGCATGAATCTGGGGGAAAAACTGGAAGTCGCCAAGGCGCTGGAGGAACTCGGCGTTGACATCATCGAGGCGGGTTTCGCGATCACGTCTCCCGGCGACTTCGAATCGGTCAACGAAGTCTCGAAAATCGTCAAGGAGAGCAGCGTTTGCAGTTTGGCCCGGTGCGTGGAAAAAGACATTGACGCTGCCGCCGAAGCGCTGAAACCGGCAGCCCGGCCCCGAATTCACGTCGTGTTGGCGACCAGTCCGATTCACCGGGAGTTTAAACTCCGCACGACGCCGGACAAGAACGTCGAAGTCGCCGTCGCCGGAGTTAAGCACGCCCGGAAATATTCCGACGACGTTGAATTCTCCGCCGAGGACGCGACCCGTACGGAAATCGACCATCTCTGTCGCGTGATCGAAGCGGTGATCGCCGCCGGAGCGACGACCGTCAACATTCCGGACACGGTCGGATACGCCACGCCGCCGGAAATGTTCGACCGAATCGACGCCCTCATCAAGTGGGTTCCGAACATCCATAAGGCGGTGATCAGCGTTCACAATCACGATGACCTCGGCATGGCGGTCGCAACGAGTCTCGCCGCCGTCCGCGCCGGAGCCGGGCAGGTGGAATGCACGATCAACGGTCTCGGCGAACGGGCCGGAAACTGTTCGCTCGAAGAGATCGTGATGTCGCTGAAGACACGCAACGATATTTACAAAGCGGACACCCGAATCGTCACGCAGCGGCTCGTTCCGGTCAGTCGACTTGTCGCAACCGTTACGGGACTCAAGGTTCCGCGCAACAAGGCGATTGTCGGTCAGAACGCGTTTGCTCACGAATCGGGAATTCACCAGGACGGCGTGCTGAAGAATCCGACGACGTACGAAATCATGCGACCGGAGGACGTCGGTTTCACGAAGAGCGAAATCGTTCTCGGCAAGCACAGCGGCCGTGCCGCGCTGGCGGATCGGGCCAAGACCCTCGGCTTCGACCTGACG
>JAVBPI010000020.1:0-32147 GCA_031549705.1 Thermoguttaceae bacterium | reverse complement strand
TTGCACTCATCTGCTGGAGACATGGGTATTATGGTCGTTGTTCGGGGTTCGTGCGGAATCGCTGTCTTGTGTGCTTGGGTATTGGAGCGACTTGACGATCCCGGACCGACCGGGACGTTTGAGCCTCGCGTGATCAAGCGGTGGCTTGATAGTTGTCCCCTGATGAAGCAACCTCGTCATGTGCTCAAAGAAAACCAATCACAACAATTATCGCAAACCTGCATTTACACGCCTACAAGGCCATTCGTTCAAGGAAGGGCTCTTCGGTTCGCTGTACTATACCGAGTCGGAATACCACCACGCCGGAATGGAATATTCGCTCTGGAAAGACGCAAGCCGGAAGCCGACTTGGCGGTTCGGGTTGCCGCCGATGCTTTACCCGACGCACTGCACGTCCTTCCTCGTCGGCGTGACCGGCGAACGGTTGGCGGACGTGACGTGCATCGGATGGACGGACAACGATCCGATGCTGGAGGGAAATTCGCACAACAATCCGTTCTGGAACGAGACCGCGTTTTTCAAAACCGACAAGGGGAACGCCTTCCGGGCCGGAATTTATCGGCGAGGAGCGTTCGGCGGCTGCGAACGGGCCGAGTGGTACGGCGACAAGATGAGTTTTTTCAAACAGAACGCCAAGGGCGGTCCTCACGTCATTCGCCGCAGCAAGTTCGAAATGGGAAAGGACAAAGCCGGATTCGCCATGAAACTGGCCGAACGGGAAGATTGGAACCCGCCGGATTACGCCGCCGAAATGTTACCGAAATCGCTCGAACCGGGATTCGGCAAGTTTCACGAAGGGGCCGAAGCATTTCTCGTGCATGAATTCGTCGACGCGGTTCTGGCGGACCGTAAACCGGCAGTCGACATCGGTACCGCCTTGGCCTATACGGTCCCCGGAATCGTCGCCCATCAATCGGCGTTGAAAAACGGCGGACCATTGAAAATCCCCCAATATGAATTCTGAAGCGGCAAAACAAAACAATCGAAGAGACGTTCGGCACGAAATGGAGCGGGATTCAAACGCCGCTTTGCACGGGACACCCCTTTGCGCCCCCTTGGTTTGTCTCTCGGCTTCCCTTATAATTCGCGAACAGGGACGTTATGAATTCGCCAACTTCTCGCCCATCAGGAATCATGAGTACTTCGTTTTCACCGGCCGTTCAGGAATACATGGACCGTCTGCGGAAAGACATCGACAACGCCATGGACGCCGCAACGACGTTCGACGGAAATTGCCCACCCCGGTTCAAGGAAGCGATTCGATACAGCCTGCTTTCGCCGGGGAAGCGGTTGCGACCGCTGTTGACGCTTTTTGCCGCCGATCTTTGCGGCGGCGACCGCAACGTCGCGATGCCCGCCGCTTGCGCCGTCGAAATGATCCACGCCTATTCGTTGGTTCACGACGATCTTCCCGCCATGGACGACGACGATTTGCGGCGTGGTCGGTTGACGTGCCATAAAAAATTCGACGAAGCGACCGCGATTCTCGTCGGCGACGGACTTCAGGCCCTTTCATTCGAAATGATCGGACGGATCACCCCTCCCGAATTGGCGGGCCGCTGCTGCTTGGAACTCGCCGTTGCCGCCGGACCGTGCAAACTCGTCGGCGGCCAGATGGACGATATCGCCGCCGACAAGGGGATCGGAATTTCGAAAACGGAAACCGCCCGGGACCGGATGGAGCGGATCCATCATCGAAAAACCGGCGCAATGATCGAAGTTTCATTGCGTCTCGGTGGAGTCATCGCCGGCGCGGCAGCGGAACAGGTCCAATTGCTCGGCAACTTCGGCCGTAACTTTGGCTTGGCGTTCCAGATCACGGACGATTTGCTCGACTACATCGGCGACGAAGCGGAAGTCGGCAAGCGATTGCACAAAGACGCCGAGAAAAAGAAATTGTCGTATCCGACGCTCCTCGGCGTCGAAGCGGCTCAACAGGAAGCGAAACGAACCGTTGACGCCGCCTGTTCGATTCTGGATCGTATTCCGACGGCGAACCAACTCGCCAAGGAGACGCTTACCGAATTCGCTCGATATCTCTTGGAACGAAAATCGTAATGAGTACCAGCCCCAAGCGTTAGCGCGGGGTGATGCTTTGACGCACAATTTTTGCGAAGGTGATCAATTTGATCCATTGTTTGACCGCCTGCCGTGTATGGTTCGCCGCGTTTTGAGCTCCGATGCGCTCCATTCAAAACACGACGCCGTTATTTTTATTGCCACCACATTATCACCCCATGTAGCGGTAAGAAACAGGTTTCGCCATGGAATACAGACAGCTTGGCCGTTCCGGCCTGATGGTTCCCGCATTGACATTGGGAACCGGTACGTTCGGCGGCGTCGGCGAGTTCTTCGCCGGTTGGGGAAACACGGAAATCGCCGAAGCGACACGGCTTGTCGATATTTGCCTCGACGCCGGATTGAACATGTTCGACAGCGCCGACGTCTACTCGGCGGGACGTTCCGAAGAAATTCTCGGAGCGGCGGTCGCCGGACGTCGGGACCGTGTGCTGATTTCCACGAAGGCGACATTTCGGCTCGGAGACGGCTCGAACGATGTCGGTTCATCACGGTACCATCTGATTCGGTCGGTCGAAAATGCGCTGCGGCGATTGAATACGGATTACATCGATCTGTTCCAATTACACGGTTTCGACGCGAAATCGCCGGTTGAGGAAACACTCGGAACGCTCGACACGTTGGTCAAGTCGGGCAAAATCCGATACATCGGCTGTTCGAACTTTTCCGGTTGGCATCTGATGAAGTCGCTTGCGGTTTCCGACAAGTTCGGTTGGTCCCGATACGTCGCCCACCAAGCGTTTTATTCGTTGGTCGGCCGCGAATATGAATGGGAACTAATGCCGTTGGCGCTCGACCAGGGGGTCGGAACGGTCGTTTGGAGTCCGCTCGGTTGGGGACGCCTGACGGGCAAAATCCGCCGCGGCCAACCGCTTCCGGAGTCGAGTCGTTTGCAAAACAAACGGACGGCGGCAGGCGGCCCGCAACCGGACATCGAATATTTGTACAACGTCGTCGACGCATTGGACGTCGTTTCGAAGGAAACCGGTAAAACCGTCCCGCAAATCGCGCTCAATTGGCTGCTGCAACGGCCCAGCGTTTCGACCGTGATTATCGGAGCCCGCAATGAAGAACAGTTGCGGCAGAACATCGACACCGTCGGTTGGAAATTGACCGCCGAACAAATCGCGACGCTTGACGCCGCCAGCCAAGTTCCGAGGGTTTATCCGTATTGGCACCAAACACAGTTTGCCGAACGGAACCCGTTTCCAACCGCCTGACAAGAAGCGCGATTTTCTCTGCGGCGTGCTTGATTTCAGCGGTGTCCCGTGCGAAAATGCGTCTCTAACGTGAACCAACCCCAAGCGTCAGCGCGGGGTGATATTTTAACGCACCATTTATCGCCCCGCGCTGACACTTGGGGTTGGTATGAATCGTCATCAACATTTACGAACGAGGGAGAAAACGATGTCGGAAACGGAATTGAAAAAAGCAGCGTTCGCCTATCCACGGCTTTGTCTGGCGTATTTTTGCCAATTCGCGATTTGGGGAGCCTGGGCCAACACGCTCGGGGGATACGCCGATGATGTCCTGAAATTCAACGGTGGCGAAATTGGTTCGCTTTACAACGCGATTCCGTTCGGAGCGGTCATTGCGCCACTGTTCATCGGTCCGATCGCCGACCGGTATTTCGCGGCTCAAAAGGTGATGTCGTTCCTCCATTTTCTCGGCGGGTTCGCTCTTCTGGCTTGCGGTTGGCTTTGCTTCACCGGCCAGCAGTCGTTCGTGCTCTTGATGAGCCTGATGCTTTTTTCCGGAGCCTGCTTCATGCCGACGATGGGGTTGATCAACTCGGTTGTTTTCAAGCATCTTCCGAATCCCTCGATGGCTCCGCTGGTTTTCGTGTTCGGAACGATCGGTTGGATCGTCGTGAATCTCGTGATTGCGGCGGTCTGCGGCGGTGCGGAAACACCGTATTTTTTCTTCGTCGGCGGCGGAATCAGCGTGTTCCTCGCCCTTTACGCCCTGACACTTCCCAATACGCCGCCGAAGGGTGCGCCTGTTCCCGGTGAAAAGAGCGGCGGCGGGCCCGGCGTGTTGTCGCTGTTCAAAGATTTTTCCTTCGTGATTTTTGTCCTTTGCGCGTTCCTGGCAAGCATTCCGGCGTGCAACTACTTTTTCCCGGCGCTCGTTCCATATCTTTCGCAACGGGGCTATCCGTCGCCGGTTGCGCTCGGAACCATCAACCAGTTCTCCGAGATCATTTTCATGCTCGCCTTACCGTTCTTCATCCCGCGCGTCGGCCTGAAAAACGTGCTTCTGATCGGTATGGCAGCGTGGGCGATCCGATATTTCTGCTTCGCGCAACCCGGTTTTTCGTTTGCGTTGGTGGGCTTGCTCCTGCACGGTTTCTGCTACACGTTCCTGTATGTCGCCTCGTACATGTACGCTGAAAAGGTCGCTCCGCCGCATCTCAAGGCAAGTGCCCAGAGTATGATGGTTTTCCTGCTTCTCGGCGTCGGCCAAGTGCTCGGCGGATACGGTTACGGATACATGCGGGACGCCAACCCGGCGAAATTGGCCGGAACGACTGTCGCCGCTTCCCAGTTGACGCCGACGTTCGGTGAGTTGCCGAAAGGCGAGGAAACCGTCGGAGTTCCGATTCCCGCATGGAACGACGACGAAAACAGCCCGTTCCAATACCTTGACTTGGCGAAACAGGTCAGCAAACTGTTCGGAAAAGACAAGGAATCGACCGACCGAAAAGTCGATCTCGGCAAATTGCTCAACGGTAAAAACCTGACCCCGGCGGCGATCGACGCGATGGACGAGTCGCAGTTGGTGCAAGACAAGGGGGTCAAGATTCCGTCGGGTGACAGCGAAATCGTCGCTACCGTCCAGTACACGAAGCAGAATCTCAAGGCGATCGGTGAAAAAATCGCCGGGACCGCCGATTTCTCGCTGACCCGAGACCAATGGCTCCAAGCCCAGGCGCGGGACTGGAAAAACATCTTCCAGATTCCGGCGTTTTTCATTGCGGCGTGCTTTGTAATATTCCTATTGCTAGGCCGGGACCCCGATGCCGTTGCGAAAAAAGAAGCGGAAGAAAAGAACTGACGCTTTTTCGCGAAAGTCTTCCATTGAGGCCGTTTTCTCGCTTGCGATTGTGCCACGCCGCGAGAAACGGCTCGTTTTTTTGCCCCCGCTCACCGATTCTGTGCGAGGGGGGGCTTGAAAAATAGGGGAAGCGGATCAAAATATGACATTCTGTATCGAAGTTACACTGGCTTCAGTAGAAAACACTATTCAAAGCGAAGGTCGGCGACTTTCGCGCCAACACGTTCAATATCGGTTGAGGGGAAGACAATGGCCAAGGCCCAAGCATTGACAGTTCAGGTTCGTGATTCGCATGGCAAGAAACGTAATCGTCGAATGCGAGCCGCCGGCAGCGTTCCGGCCGTTCTTTACGGGCACAAAAAGGATCCCGTCAGTTTGACGCTCCCCGAAGCTGAAATTGCCGCGATTGTTCGCAGCGGTAACCGATTCGTCGCACTCCAAGGCGCCGTCACCGAAAATGCGTTCATCAAGGAATGCCAATGGGACACTTGGGGGAATGTCATTCTCCATATCGACTTTGCCCGTGTCAGTGAACACGAAAAAGTCAAGGTCACGGTCGGCATCGAGCTCCGAGGCGAAGCCCCCGGAACGAAAGACGGTGGTGTCGTCAAGCACACGTTGCACTCGATTGATCTCGAATGTGAAGCCGCAGCGGTTCCGGACAAGATCGAAGTGAACATCAATCATCTGGCGTTCAACCAGACATTGCACGTTTCCGATCTCGTTCTTCCGCAAGGGGTTGTTGCGTTGACCGAGCCGAACGTCGTGGTCGTCAACTGCACGCTGCCGGTCGAAGTCTCCGAAGATTCCGAAGCCGCCGGCGACAATGAACCCGAAGTGATCGGACGCAAGAAAGCTGAAGACGAAGAAGAGGACAAGAAATAGTCGACGTCCCCATTGGACTCGTACTCGGCGTTTTTGTGGAGTCTATGAAACTCGTTGTCGGACTCGGAAATCCTGGAACGCAATATCGGGGAAACCGACATAACATCGGATTTATGGTTCTCGCCGAACTGGCGTCCCGTTCGCCGGGGGCAAAGCCGAAAGCACGGTTTCACGGCGAATTGCTCGATATGCGGATTGGAAATGAGCAAGTATTGCTGCTTGCTCCGACAACCTATATGAACCGTAGCGGCTTGAGCGTTGCCGAGGCCGTCGGTTTTTATAAGATGGAAAAAAGCGACATCCTTGTCGTTTGTGATGATTTGAATCTGCCGTTCACCAAGTTTCGGTTTCGTGCCGATGGAGGAAGCGGTGGTCAAAAAGGATTGGGAGATATCATCCGCGCCATGGGAACGGAAGCGTTTTCACGATTGCGGATTGGAATCGGCTCTCCGCCCGGGCAGATGGACGCCGCCGATTTCGTCTTAATGAACTTTACCGAAAAAGAAAAGCCGGAGTTGGCAGTGGCGTTGAAACAAGCCGCGGACGCCGTCGAATGTTGGCTCGCCTCGGGAATTTGCGAGGCGATGAATAAATACAATGCAAAATCGGAGCGATGACGCGATTGCCGCGGTTGCCGCTTCCATAATCGAACCTCGAACCCTTATATCCCGAACCATGGCTTTGAATGTTTACGAAGGGTTGTTTATTCTCGATTCCGATCTGTATGCGCGTAATCCCGATGAGATTTCCGGTCAGGTTGCCAAAGTTGTCGAACAGTTCGGCGGCGAAATTCTTCTCGCTCGTCTTTGGGACGAACGGAAATTGGCGTATCCGATCAAGGGACACCGTCGTGGAACTTACTGGCTTACCTATTTTCGAATCGACTCCCTGAAGGTCAAAGAACTGACCCGACAATTCCAGATCAGCGACAGCGTCCTTCGCTTCCTGTTCCTTTCCGTCGATCCACGTTTGGTCGAAACACTCGTTGAACACGCTCGAGCCGGACACCTTCACGCCGGTGAACAAAATCCGGACGCCGCCAACGCCGCTGCTGACGACGTGTTCCCCGCTGAAGAAGACGAAGCGGACGACGGCGCCAACAAAGTGTAATATCCGTCGCAATCGCTTACTGGCGTTGTGTTTATCGTTTTTCGTCGCATCCCTTTCCGATCAATTCCCATGGCAAGCTTCAACCGCGTGATATTGATGGGCAACCTGACCCGCGATCCGGAGTTGCGGTACATTCCTAATGGAACACCCGTCACGGATATCGGTTTGGCCGTCAACGACCGAAAGAAAAACGCGGCCGGCGATTGGGTCGAAGAAACGACGTTCGTTGACATCACCCTTTGGGGACGTACGGCGGAAGTCGTTTCGGAATACTTGAGCAAAGGGGCTCCTTTGTTGGTTGAAGGACGCCTAAAACTCGACACTTGGGAAACCGACGGACAAAAACGCTCCAAGCTCAAAGTCATCGGCGAACGCGTTCAAATGCTTGCCGGTCGCGGCGAAGGAGGGGGCGGCGGTGGAGGAGGCGGGAACTTTACTCGCCCAAGCTCCCAAGGGCAACAATCCCAACCGTCATCGCGCGGTCATCAACAGCAACAATCCTCTTCCAATGATTCCTACGATTACATGGGAGGAGCACCGGACGACGAAGTTCCGTTCTAACTTCAGCGTCAGTCGGTTTTTAGATATTTTCGCATCACATCATTACATCGGACAAGATCATGCAAGTAGTACACAATAAAAGAGCTCGTTGCCGACTCCGCTCGAACAAACGCCTTCCGGTCGGAAAAACCGGTGGAATTCAACTCCTTCTGATCCAAACCGTCGATCCGCTTGGTAAACAAGGGGATATCGTCGAAGTGAAGCCGGGATACGCCAAAAATTACTTGATTCCGCTCGGCTTGGCGACGATTGCGACCGAACACCACAAGCGGATGGTCGAAAAGCACAAGGCAAAACTCGCTGAAATCCAAAAAAAGCGGCTTGTCGGCATCCAATCGTTGGCGGACGATATCAAAACGAAACGGGTCTCCATCGAGGCGAACGCCAACGAAGAGGGACATCTTTACGGTTCGGTCGGTCCCGATGAAATCGTCAAGGCGATTCGTGCCGAAGGTATCGTGTTGACGGCCGATCAAATCCGGCTTCAGGGCCCCATCAAGGAATTGGGACTCTACACTGTTCGCGTTTATCTCGGACACGGCATCGAAAGCGAAGTGAAAGTTTGGGTCATGCCGCAAGTTGCCGAAAAATAGTCGATTTTTCGCCTGTTCACTAAACCGGAGCCTGTGTAGACGGTGTTTACACGGGCTCCGGTTTTTTATTTTCACGGCAATAAAAAATCACGACGTTGGTGTATTTTTTTGCGCACCGGGGTAAAATAAGGTTTTCACGAAACTTACACACAAGCCTTGGGTTTCAATTTTCCCGTGTCATACCGGAACGGACTCAATTATCTCGAATCCAAGACCAAAGTGCTCGAGCTGTGCGATCGGTTCGGAGCCCGGGTCGCCGTTTGTCCCGACTGGAACGGCCGAGTGATGACGAGTACCGCTGACGGACTCGACGGCAACAGTTTCGGTTTGATCCATGTTGCGGCGATCGAAGCGGCCGAAGTCGATCCGTCGTTCAGCTTTTTTGGCGGCGAAGACCAGTTCACGCTTTCACCGGAAGGAGGCCCCTTCAGCCTGTATTACGGTACGGAAATGGAGAAGGCGGCTCCGGCGACGTCAATTCCCCCATGGGGCCCCATCTCATTGCCCCACGGTTATCAGGAAGGCCCCTTTGTCGTCGACACCGTTCCGCCCGCCCCCCAAATCCGGATGAGACGCCCGGTCAAAATGACGAATCTCGCGGGAGTCGACTTCGACTTGGACGTCGTTCGGACGGTACGACTGATGAATCTCGGCGACATCCATCTCGGTTTCGGCAACGCCGTTGCCGTGTCGCTGGAGCAGGCGGACGTTTCCTTTGTCGGTTTTGAAACGATCAACTCGATCATCAACCGCGGTACGTCGATGATGCGGGAAAGCGGACTTGTTTCCGTACGAATTCGAAGCATGTTCAATTCCGGCAAGGATTCCGTGGCGATCGTTCCGTTCCGTTTCGGCGACGAACGAAAACTCGGACCGTCGATCTGCGCCGATTTTTTCGGCTCCGCACCGCACGGCCGGATGCGGGTCCTGCCGCAGGCGGCTCTCCTCCGCGCCGATGGCAAATACCGTTGCCAAATCGGCGTGTCTCGAAAACGGGTTCTTCCGTATCTCGGCTCGGTTGATTTTCGCAATGGTTCGCTGACGCTCAGCACGTTTAACATGCCGTCGCACCCATGGGAGTACGATTATTTGGCAAACGAGTATTGTGAATCGGTCAGCAATACGGTCGCCGATTTCGTCAACGCCCGCGAATATTTCCTTACGCAATGCGCCGGACTCCAGACGGACGACTCCGAAGACAGCGCGATTATTTTGGAACGGGATCCCGAGGACACCCCCTACTCCGGCGAGGTGGTGCGTGCGTACAATAATGGACCGTCGACCCCCGGCGAAGCGTCGTCGCCGTTTTACGAATTCGACCTGTTTTCCCCGGCCAGGGAATTGAAACGGGGAGAGTCGCTGACCCATCATCAATACACGCTGCATGTCAACGCCGACAACAACACCCTGTCGTACCTCGTCAAGGAGGTGTTGAACGTCGATTTCGAACGAGTGTACGAAAAAATGATGCAATAAACGGAACTGGGGACACAAGCGGTTGTTTCGATCGTGTATCACCGCTGACGTTTCGGCCGTTGATCGGTTCTTGTTTGTGATTTGAACTCATTGATTATCGCCGCAAAACAAAGGAGAAAGCCGTGGCCATGTTTCGTCCTTCGCAACTTGTGTGTTTGTCGATCGTCGTATTCGGCTTCTGTTTGACGTCGCCGATCTTCGGTAACGGTGTTCATGTGCAAAACGACAAGCATTGGTTTGTGCTGCGTGACGCCGTTTTGGACGCGTCGTTTCCGGACCAGCCAAAATTCTTCTATGCCGTTCCCAAAGGGTTTGTCGTCGTCTCGCTTCGCGGA
Organism: Thermoguttaceae bacterium; assembly: GCA_031549705.1. Classification (GTDB taxonomy): domain Bacteria; phylum Planctomycetota; class Planctomycetia; order Pirellulales; family Thermoguttaceae; genus WRKP01. The sequence goes on along the minus strand of JAVBPI010000020.1, from coordinate 22,051 downwards.
CAATCGAGAATCGTTGACGGCGAGAGGCAGTATCTGGTGGAAGTTCCTGCACGGGTTCTTTTTGCCCGTCCGTTGATCGGCTGGATGAAGGAATCCGATTTGACTTCCATGCAAGAACGGCTTTTGTGGGAAAAGAAGCACAAGGAATCCATGGGACGACAGGTGGGCCGGCGTTGAAATCATGATCACCAGTTCGTCCAATCCACGGCTGAAAGAAATCGTCAAATTGCGTGACGGCAAACACCGTCGCCGCAGCGGTCTTTTCTTGATCGACGGTCGCCGTGAACTCGACCGCGCGATCCAGTGCGGCGTCGTGATCGGCGATGTTTTCGTAACAGACGAATTGCGGGAACGTGAACTTCGGGAAAGAGGGCTCACGACGGTGTTGGTCGCGGAAAACGTGTTTCCCAAAATCACGTTCGGCGACCGGAACGACGGTCTTGTCGCCGTCGCCCAAGCCCCGGAAGCGACGCTGGCATCGTTTTCGCAACGAATTTCCAACGATCCCCCGCCGCTGCTTGCCGTTTTGGAGGGGATCGAAAAACCGGGAAACATCGGGGCCGTTTTTCGGAGCGCCGACGGCGCCGGGTTCGACGGTGTGATCGTTGCGGATCCGCTTTGCGATCTCCTGAATCCGAACGCCGTCAGGAGCAGCATGGGAACGATCTTTCGGATTCCTGCCGCCGTTGCGGAAAGTCGGGACGTGATCGACTGGTTGCGCAACAATAATATTCGTTTGGCCGTTGCCCGTTGCGACGGCGCGATTCCGTACAACGAATATGATTTTCGGCAACCGACGGCGATCGTTCTCGGCAGCGAAGCGGAAGGGCTCTCGTCGACGTGGCTGGAATCGGACATGATCCCGATTTCGCTCCCCATGCTCGGCATCGCCGACAGCCTGAACGTTTCGAACGCCGCCGCCGTTCTTTTTTACGAAGCACGACGTCAACGAAGCGCCTGTTCTTGACAGAACGGCTGTTTTGTGAACAATTATACCGAATTCGGAAGCGGAGTATCGGCCAATGGAGGAGGAAAACATGATGTTTTGTCGAGGAATTCGAGGAGCGACCACGGTCGAGGAAAACAGCAGCGCGGCGATTTTAAAGGCGACCCGCGAACTTCTGGCGATGATGATCCGCGCCAATGAGATTGAGCCGGACGACGTCGCCAGCGCGATTTTCACGACGACGACTGACTTGGACGCCGAATTTCCGGCCCTTGCCGCCCGACAGCTCAACTGGATGAACGTCGCCCTGATGTGCGGCCACGAAATGCACGTCCCCGGCGCTCTCTCGAAGTGCGTCCGAATTCTTCTTCATTGGAACACGGAAAAAACGGCGAACGAAATCGTCCACGTTTATATCCGCGGCGCGGAAAAGCTCCGACCGGACAAGGCGTCGCTGCCGACCGTCGACTGGGACGAACTCGCCCAGTGGATCGACGCCAACATCAATACCGCGATTCAATCAAAACGCTGAATGGATTGACCCGGGCAACCCTTTCTATTGTTCAGGTCTGCGATTTCAATACAAATCATTCCAAGGTACCGCCTTCCCGCAGGAAAACCGAGAAATCGTCGTTCATTTTTCTCGAAACGGTTGTATTTTTCTGAAAGAAACGCTAACATAATACGGGGAGTGGTTCGCGGTCCCGGTTTGCGCCGGGATCAAACAGGTCCGCCACACCGCACACCAATCACGATCAACGTTTTCACGGGACATACGGAATATGGCCAAAACGACTGCCGTTTGGGGAATCGACATCGGAAACTCGTCGCTGAAAGCATTACGTTGCCGTCCGAGCACGTCGGACCCCGACAAGGTCGAAGCCGTGGCGTTCGACTTCATTGAACACTCGAAAATTCTCACGCAGCCGGGCGCGGAACCGGCGGAAATTCTTGCGGAAACGCTGCAAACATTCCTTTCCCGCAACAGCGTCAAAGGGGACCGCGTCGCCATTTCCGTATCCGGTCAAAACACCCTCTCCCGATTTCTGAAGCTGCCGCCGGTCGATCCGAAAAAGATTCCGGACATCATCAAATACGAAGCGAAGCAGTGGATTCCGTTCGATCCGCAAGACGTGATTTGGGACTTCCAGGCGATCGGTCCCCCCGCCAGCGCGACCGCTGTTCCGATGGACGCCGAAGTCGGCATGTTCGCCATGAAACGCGACATCGCCATGAAAACGATCGAACCGTACATCTCTCGCGGATTCAACGTCGATTGCATTCAGAGCTCGCCGCTCGCTCTTTACAACTTCGTTTCGTACGATCAGCTCCGTGTTCGTGAAAAAGCGGACACCATCGAATACGATCCCGACGTTCCGCCGGAATCCGTCGTGCTCCTTTGCGTCGGCACCGAAGCGACCGACGTCGTTATCACGAACGGCTACACGATTTGGACCCGTAGTATCGCCATCGGCGGCAACAAGTTCACGACCGCGTTGACGAAGGGGCTCAAGCTCACGTTCTCCAAAGCGGAGTATCTGAAACGAAACGCCGCCGCCGCACAGGATCCGAAAGCGGTCTTCCAAGCGATGCGTCCCGTCTTCAACGACATGTTGAGCGAAGTGCACCGTTCGTTGGAGTATTACCAAAGCATCAACCGCCGGGCGAAGTTCAGCAAAATTCTCGCGCTGGGGAACGCCATGAAAATGCCCGGATTGCGCCAATTCCTGACGCAAAACCTCGGTTACGAAGTGATTCGGCTCGGCGGATTCGCCCGCTTGAGCGGCTCGGAGGTCGTCGAAGCTCCCTTGTTCAAGGAGAATCTTGCGTCGTTCGCCGTCGCATACGGACTCGCGCTGCAAGAACTCGACGAGGCCATGCTCGGCACGAATCTCGTTCCGAAAGAAATCGTGTTCGATCGAATCATCCGTGAAAAAAAGCCGTGGGTCCTCGGCGGAGCGGCGGCGATCATGCTTGGTCTGACGTGCCAATTCGTCGGAGCGTCGCGGGCTCTGGAAACCGTGACCGTCGGCAAATACGGTTCCGCGGAGAATCGAGCCAAGACCGTTCAGGAATTTTCCGGCAAAATGAAGTCGGGAACCAGTTCGGCGGTCGCCGAATTCAAGAAGATCGATAACGTCGGCGTCAATTTGACGAGCAACGTCGAGGGACGAATTACCTGGTTGGAATTGCTGCGGGCCATCAACTCCGCGTTGCCGGTCGAAAAGGAACAGCTCGACGAGAAGTCCGCCGACCAGATTTACAAGCAGAATCGGGTCTTCATCTCGAACATCGAAGCGATTACCGCCGACGATTTGGCGGTGTGGTTCAAACCGCTCAAAGAATACGATCGGTACTATCCGGATGATCAGGAGATTCTCGATGCGATGAAAGCCAAGGGGGGCGGAGCTGCCGCCCCTGCGGCCGGTGGAGCTGCCGCTCCTGCAGCCGACGCCGGAGCGGCTCCCGTTGCCGCTGCATCCCCAAAGATTCCGCTGGTGATCACGGAACGACTCAAGTTCGTTGACGGCCCTCCTACCGGAACCAAGGGACGCATCGTTCAGCTTGTCGGCTACCACTATCACAACCCCAGGGAGGCAGGAAACGTGATGGGGAGCCAATTCATGCGTGAAACGCTCCTCTACAACCTGAAATACGGTTCCGTGATTCTCCCCGCCGCTCTGGACAAGCAAATGAAGGAGAACGCACAAACCACCAAAGACATCGTCTCCATGCGGGAGCTGGGAATCATGTACCCAACGCTCATGGAGATCCCGATTGTCGTGCCGACGGATATCATAAATCCGCGTGTGCTCCTGGAAATCTTCATGGAACAACGAAAGAAGGCTTTGGAGCAGAAACGGCCCGGAACCGGCGGCGGTGGTTTTGGTAACCCTGGTTTTGGTGGCGGTCGTTTTGGACGATCAGAGGGGAGCGAGATGGCCCTTCCGAGCCAATTCACTTCCGGCGGCGCCGGCGACTCGAAATTTCTTGCGGAAGCCGCCAAACGAATCGGGGCTCAAGACAAAATTTCCTTGCGGCGTTTCGATTTCGTGGTCCAGTTCGGTTGGGTCGAAACTCCGCCCAGCATCCGCGAAAAACGATTGCAGGACGCCAAGTTAGCGGAAGCGGCCAAGCAAGGTTCGGCGCCCGGCGCTCCGGCGGCGGCAGCGACGGAAGCGGCGCCGGTTGAAGTCGTAACCCCGGCGGAACCGAAACCTGCCGAACCCACAACGTCGGCCCCGGCGGAATCGAAACCTGCCGAACCCGCAACGCCTGCCCCGGCGGAACCGAAGCCTGCCGAGCCCGCAACGCCTGCCCCGGCGGAATCGAAACCTGCCGAGCCCGCAACGTCGGCTCCGGCAACGACAACACCGTAAATTTCCATCACCCTTTGCTCATGCTCGGGGCCGATAGTAATTGCTGTCATTCATTGTATACCGTTTCTCTCTACTCAATGTTCCATGGCTAAAAAAGCTGAATTCAATATCGAGACCGTCAAGAAATACGCCTTCTGGGTCCTTGTCCCGATCGGCCTCCTGACGACGATCTTCGTAGCGTTAAGCGCCGTCGGAAAGATCACGAATGATTTTAACGCACGAAAATCGGCCTTGGAGGGTATGAAGAAGAACGTCGAAGGAATTCGGAACGAAAAGGCGCATCCGAACCAACAGACGATCGACGACATCAACAACAAAACGAAGGAAACGAATGGTCGTGTCGTCGCGGCATGGCGTATTTTGGAGAAAGACCAAACGGAACGAAACCTTTGGCCGGAAGAAGTCGGACCGTTGTTCCTGCAGGAAGTTACGAAACTGAAATGGGGAAGCGAAATCAGCGTCGACTCCCGGGAAGCGTACCTGAACTTCATTAACGATTATCTGCCGGAATTGGAAAATTTCGTCAACCGACGCCGCGTCCAGTTTTTGGACAAAAACAAAGTGTGGAAAAACGTCGAAGAACGTGACGTCGGAAGCACTGCGGCTCCCGCCCTCGGCGATGGGTTGCTGGCCGCGGACGCCGCGTTTCCCCGAGGCCCCAACGGCGAAGAATTGTACCGGATCGCCGGTGTCGTCGATTGGCCGGCGCCGGAAACGCGCACCGTGACGAATAGTTGGCAGAAACTCCCCAAAGCCACGGAAATCTGGTACGCTCAGGAAGAGCTCTGGGTTTACAAAGCCCTGCTTTGGGTGATCCGGGAAACAAACGCCGGCGCAACGGGACCGCATAACGCTGCCGTCAAACGAATCGAAGGTCTGCTCATCGGAAAACTCGCTTCGGTCGTCGTCGCGGATCGTTCCGCGCTTCGCTTGGGAACCGGGATCGGAGGCGGCGCCGACACCGGTACTGGAGGTGGTTCCGGCTCCCCCTCGGGCGGAATGGGAGGCGGTATGGGCTCCTCCTCGGGCGGAATGGCAGGCTCCACCACGGGAACGCTTGGTGTTCGAACCGAAGCCGAAGCCGCCGATTTCCTCAAAGATATGCGGTACGTCGATTCCAAAGCCCAACCGCTCGGTGCGAAAGCGGCCGTCCCGTTTAACGAATTCAACCGGATGCCGATTTGTTTGCGGCTGATTGTCGATCAACGTCGCATACCGGAAATCCTTGTCAACTGCGCCAACTGCGCCATGCCGATCGAGGTTCTTTGGGTTCGATTCAATCCGGGAGCAACGAAACCGATGGATTTCGCAACCTACGGCGGCCCTGCCGGCGGCGCCGCTATTGGCGGTGGAGGTGAATCAATGGGTGGAGGCGGCGACGCCGGAATGGGAACCGTCGCTTCCCCGACCAGTGGCGGCGGTGGACGAGGTCCCGATGCCGGAGCCGATTCGACCCCCATGCAATTGGGCGGATCGTTGAGCCCCTACGGAACCGAATCCGTTGCCATTGAAATTTACGGTTGTATCAATATTTTCAATTCCGTACTTGAATCGGGTATTTCGGCTTCACCGCCTGCTACTCCCTAAGGTCCCGTCGTCAAACATCTTCGTTTGTTTCGTTTCCCGGTCTGCCGCTCATTATGAAACCGAAAAAGAAAAAATTCGATATCAAAGCGTTCTGTATCAACCACTGCGAAAAGTTCGCTTTCGCCCTGATGATCCCGCTGGCGATCTACATCGGGCTTGAGGGAACCAAGTTCGTCCCGCTCCCCTGGCAGCCGGACGCACTCCAAAAAGCGGCGGACGAATCCGAAGCCTTCGTCAAAAAGAACGAACGCAAGGCGGTCGACGAAGGTGTTTCCGTAACGAATTACGACGTCAAAGCCGAATGGATCAAGGTCCCGCTCCGGGCGACGCTTTATCAAACGAATACCAAATGGATGCCCTCCTTGTTTCCGGAGAAAAACAAGCGGGCCGGCGTCGAAGTCTTTTCCGTTACGGATCTGATTCCGCATACCGGGCTCGGAGCGATCGGGATCAATTCCAACACGGCGGAAGCCACGGCCTTGGGATTCGCGCCGGGAACGACGAAAATCGGGCGTCGCTGGGTCGTCCTTACCGGATTGATTCCGATCAAAAAGCAACTGGAGCTCTATGTCAGCACGTTCACGTCGAGCGTTCTGACGGATCCGACTCGTGACACCCCCCAGTACTATTTCTACGAAGTCGAACGAGCCGAGATTTCCCCAACCTCTGATCTCAACAACCTGAAATGGGAAAAGTTGGATGTCTTCGGCTCCTTCAGCAAGGACCAGATTCTTTGGTCCGGCACGGCGGTCGATCCCGTCGATCCGACGTTCCTTGCGCCGATTCCGGCTGAGCGGGCCGTTCCCATGGCGTATCCGTTGCCGCCGGTCGAAAGTCGATTCGGCGAAGAAGTGACGCATCCGCCGGTCGTTCCCATGTTGACCGATTCACAAATGAAGTCCATGAAGCTGGAAGAACAGTTCCAGAAAAAGTTTATCAAGCAATCGCTCGAAAAAATCAACGAAAAAATGATTCTCGAGCACGATCCGTTTGGGACACAAGACAAGGCCGCTCTCGATCCGACTCAGCAGAATCCCCTTGCGCAAGAACATGAAGACGAATCGACGATTACCGTCACGGATTACCTGTTCCGCTTCTTCGATTTCTCCGTCGAAACGGGAAAATCGTACCGTTATCGTGTTCGATTGTATGTCGCGAATCCGAATTACAAACTCGCCGAAAAATGGTTGGAAGAGCCATCGCTTGCCAAAGAGCGATTCCTGATTACGCCGTTCAGTACCGCTTCCGCAACCGTAACGGTGCCGCTCGGTTCCCGGGTTCTCACCAGTGCCGTGACTGCGGCCGGTCCTCGAACTCCGTGGGCGGAACCGTCGGCAAGTCTGTATGCGATCTATTTCGACATGAATGACGGTTCGGAATGGTATGTCGAAAAAGATCGTGTCTTCCGGGGGCAAACGATCAACTATTCGAAGGGAGAGGCGATACCGTTCGAAACGAAATCCGCTGAAAATGCCGGGCTCGACGGGATGCCCATGCCACCACAACCGAAGCCCGGTCCGAGGCCGCGAGACACGAGAAAACCGGCGCCGCCCACCGGACCGGAAAAACGGACCGTCGAGATCGTTTCGGATGTCTGCGTGCTCGACATGTTCGGCGGAGCATTGCTCCCGAAAACCGGGACGGGAAATGTTCCCGATTTGCGGTCGCCGGGAAAAGTCCTGGTGCTCGAACCGAGCGGGGCGATGGTCGTCCGAAAAGTCGACGCCGACCTTCACGAAATCGACCGCTTGAAAAATCCCGTCCCGTTGCTCGGCGGCGGAATTATTTCCTCCCCACGAGGAGGAAGTGGCGATATGGGAGGCGGAAGCCCTTGATCTTCCCCCGTTTACCTGCGAACCGAAGGTTCCGGTGTTTCACTGCCGTAAAAGCATGGATGAAAACAAGATGAATGTTTCGACTCTTTCCGCAGAAGAACAACATCGGGAAATCGACGATATTCGCCGTCGTTTCGGACGAAGACTGTTGATCCTCGGACATCATTACCAGAAAGAGGAGATTCTCGTTCACGCCGATCTCCTCGGTGACAGTTTCCAACTGAGCGCCGGCGCTGCCGCGAATCTCGATTGCGAAACAATCGTGTTCGGCGGCGTCCATTTCATGGCGGAGACCGCGGACATTCTCGCTAACAGCGACGAAAACGTCCGCAAACGGAACGGACGGCGTGTCAATGTCGTGATTCCCGATCCGCAAGCCGGATGTTCCATGGCCGATATGGCAACGCGCTTCCAAGTTGAAAACGCTTGGAAACAACTTGCCGGTGTCGTTGATGTCGACGATATCGTTCCAGTAACCTATGTCAACTCGACCGCCGATCTGAAAGCGTTTTGCGGCGAAAACGGCGGCAGCGCCTGTACCTCGACCAACGCCCGCGCCGTCCTCGAATGGGCGCTGGCTCAAAAGCGACGGGTCTTGTTTTTCCCCGACCAGCATCTCGGCAGAAACACGGCCTTGGCGATGGGGATTCCGGAGTCCGCAATCATCCTCTGGGACGACGCTCAGGAGCTCGGCGGCAATTCTCCCGATGCAATTCGGGCAAGCCGGATTATTCTCTGGAACGGCTTTTGTTGCGTTCACCAGAAATTCATGCCGGGGCATATCGATGAGATTCGAAAAGCGTATCCGAACATTCGGGTGATCGTCCATCCGGAATGCTGCCGTGCCGTCGTCGAAAAAGCGGACGAGTTTGGATCGACGAGCATGATTCTCGATCGAATCGCGGCGTCGCCGGACGGCTCCGAATGGGCCGTCGGCACCGAAGCGCAACTCGTCGGCCGGTTGGCGAAAATGTTCCCGAACAAGACGATTCACAATCTCGCGTTCCAGCCGAGTTTCTGCGAGACGATGGATATGATTACGTTGCAGAAACTGTTGACGTCGCTTCGTCGGATCGAGAGCGACGCCCCAAAAAACATCGTCCATGTCGATCTCGTCACCGCCAGGTCGGCGCTGGTCTCTTTGGAACGGATGCTGCTTTGTCGATAATTTTCCGTCATCCCCGCGAAGACGGGGTTCTCGACGAAAAGGCCAACATCCGTTTGCATCCGTGAACAACGGGTGCAAGAGCCCATGAAAAATGAATCTCTGGGTCCCCGCCTGCGCGGGGATGACGATGTTTTATCCTTGTTCTCGAATGCTTTTTCGTTAACGTTGTACTAGGGCATGGATTTTCTTGGGCTTTTCCAGTATTTCAACCACATCGTCCCTTTCCCGGGGGAGAGGAACGGTAAATTAACGTCTGTTCAAGGAATACCAAGCCAAAACCTCCACTAGCCCTCTTCCGGAGGGGGAGGTGAGAAAAGGGAACCCGGGAACCAAGGAATTCTCCCCTCCCAAAATCCGAAACGATCAGAAAAGTTATTGTTTTAGTATTTCTTAGACGACACGAACTTCTTCCATGACGTCGTCTTGTTGGATCGAGTCGACGACATCCTGCCCTTCGATCACCTTGCCGAAGACCGAGTGCTTGCCGTTCAACCACGGACACGGAACATGCGTGATGAAGAACTGCGAACCGTTCGTGTTCGGTCCGGCGTTCGCCATGGAAAGGACGCCTGGACCGTCATGCTTCAGGTCCTTGTGAAACTCGTCTTCGAATTGGTAGCCGGGTCCGCCGGTGCCGGTTCCTTCCGGACAGCCTCCTTGGATCATGAAGTCGGCGATCACCCGATGGAACGTCAGGCCGTCGTAGAATCCCTTGTTCGCCAGGTCTTCAAAGTTCTTGCACGTTTTCGGCGTCTTGTCGTCGAAGAGCTGCAGTTTGATCGTTCCCCGTTTCGTCGTGATCGTCGCGGTTTTCATCGTTTTCGTTGGGTTAGTATTTTTCGAGCACAATCGCCAAGGAGCGTCCCATACGCGATTGATTAAGTTTCAGGATACACGGTGATTCAAGCGGCGCCGGTTTGCCGTGGACGACGTTGATCGGACAGTCGGCGGCGGTCTTCTCATGGTTCCGTGTCGGCGGGGTCAACCCTTTTTGCAGCGCCAACACCGAGGCCGCCAACTCGACCGCTCCGGTGCCGCTACCGAGGTCGCCGAAGTTTCCCTTCAGTGATGTCACGGGAACGTCGCCGAGCGTTGCTTGAATCGCTTCCGCTTCGATCCGATCGTCGTGTTCCGAAGCGAGTCCGCAAGCGTTGACGTGTCCGATCTCCTTCGGCGAAACGTCACCACGTTCCATCGCCTGCCGAATCGCGGCCCGGATGGCGCGGCCGGTCGGTCGGGATTTGTACAATGTCGGCTCGTTCATCGAGGCAAAGCCCCGGATTTTCGCGTAAATTCGGGCTCCACGGGCTTCGGCAAACTCACGGCGTTCGAGGACGAAGGCTCCGGCCCCTTCACCGAGCACGCAACCTTTACGATCGGCGTCGAACGGTCTCGGTTGCGTCGACGGATCGGCACAACGAGGGGCCAGGAAATACGACTTGACCCGGGTTTGAAAATCCTGATTAACCCGATTACCGCAACCTCCGGCAATCATCACGTCGGCGTCACCCCGTTCGATGATTCGAGCCGCTTCGAACATCGACGCCAGACTCGAAACGCGGCAAAGCGTCAGCGAGTTGCTCGGCCCCCGTGCATCATGGGCGATGGCGATATGGCACGCCGGCATGTTGGGGAGGAACTTGAGCATCCAGAGCGGAAAGATATTGTCCATCGCCGCGGTTCCCCACGTCGAAAAGTCGTAGTGTCCGTCGGCGATTCCGGCCCGACAAGCGTCGAGCAACATGTCGAGCTCCGTGCCGATCAAATCGGAACCGAACACGACGCCGCAACGTTCCGGCGCGACGCTGCGGGACTCCCCTTCCGTGACGAGCTTGGCGTCCGTCGAAGCGTGAATCGCGGCGACCAAAGCGAGTTGGATGTCGCGGCTCATCACCTTAATATTCTTGCGAGGTTTGACGAAATCCTTGGCGTTGAATTCGGGAACTTCGCTCCCCATCGGCTTGAGCGAATCGTCCGTATTGAGATGCAAAAATCCGACGCCACTCCGTCCGTCGCAGGCCGCCGTCCAAAAAGAATCGAGGTCGATTCCAATCGGACTCAGAACGCCCACGCCGGTAAGAACAACTTCGTTTTTCATCGGTTCACAAGAAAAATTAAGGCAATATCTCAAAATAGAATTCAAGCCGTATGATACCCCGCAGAAGGAGGCTCGGCAAGTCCCCCGACATGGAGTCCCCAACGAAAACAAACCCTTCGGTTATGGCGTCTTGACACGGACCACCCCATTTTGCTATGCTATATCGTATTCCATTCCCGTTTTAGTCCGCCTTTTGTTCCGCCCGAGGATTTTATGCGACATTTACGCCGGTCCCTATCGCTTTTCATCGTCACGATCCTTGCTTTTTCTCCCGTTGCATGGGGACAGGGAACCGCGGCCGGCTGGCAGACGGACGCTTCGCTGGCTTCGAAAAAAAGCGATATCCTCAATTTGCTCAAAACCAACAGCTACGATTCGGATCGACAGGGGGTCGAAAAGTTTTTCGACAACTACTACTTCGCCCGCTGGACGCAACCGGCCAATGTCGGCCAAGTCCGGAATTTTTCCCAAGAGCTGCTGATTCAGGATTTTAAAGATCTCGGTGGCGGCGCCCGGGATTATTTCCTGAACAAGTCGTTCGACCAACTTCGACGCATGGTCGCCGACCAGACCGTTACGCCGACGGCTCGATTCAATGCCGTTTACACCATCGGCATGCTGAACCAAAAGGAAGCGCCGAACGCGAACACCGCTCCCACACCGTACCCGCAGTCGCTTCCCTATCTCATCAAAGAATCCGGTAACGCCGCCGCTCCTGATTACATCCGATACGGAGCCCTTCTCGGCGTCCTGCGGCACGCGATCATCGGCGTCACGGTTCCCGAATTGCGGGACACCGAAATTCCCGCCCTGTTTACGAAGATTATTCAAGACGGAAAGCCTGCCGCCGGTCGGGATTCGGGCACCCAGGAATTATTGGACTGCTCCCGTCTTCGAGCCATCGAAGGGCTCGGCGCCTTGAAGGGGGTTGGAAACAACAACGAAATAATCGCCATCCTGCTCGGCTTGATCGAGAACAGCCAGGAATCGATCAACGTTCGCTGTCAAGCAGCGAGAGCATTCGGCGACCTGAATTTTCAAGGAGCCGTTTCGTCTGGAGCACAAATCAATTTCCAACGGATTGGAACCGTTTTGCTGAACCTCACCAAATCGGTTTGCAACAGCGAACTGCTTGCCATCGAAGACGTTCGGAACAAAGAAAAAGCCAAGACCGGCGCTCCCATCGCCGCAGCGATCCCCGTCGCCACGGAAATGGAACCGGATTACGCCGCGTCGACCTCGGAAGTACAACAGGAAATCACAAACGCCGTTCAACGAATCAAAGCGGAGTTTTCGTCGATCGCCTACGGCGTTCGTGGAACAAGATTGACCGGAACGTCGACGGTCGGCATTTGGCCGATGCTCCCCCCGGACGATCCCGTAACGGTGAAACTCAATGCGACAACACGAGCGATCGGGCAAATGTTCCGCTTCCTCGACGAAGGCCCGAAAGAAAAGCCCGCCCCGGCTCCTGTTGCCAGCGCTCTCGATGGTGGAAGTCCCTCCGGCGGTCCGCTCGAACGACCGGCGCCGAAAAAAGACGACAAAGCCCTGAAAGTCAACCTGTTGCTCATCCGGGATGCGTTGCAGGAGTTCGGGACGACACTTGATGGAATTATCGCCGAATAAACCCGAACGTCGTTCGGCTGCTTACATTATCCATTGCCAAGGATCGGCAACGCACGAAATTCATGGAAGAGAAACGTGTTTTTCTTATACTGGGATTGTTGACGGTTTTCCTGATCGGCTGCGCTTCGAAGCTGCCGACGGGACGTCTCGCCGACTCGCCGATCGTCGATCCGTGGGGGGCTGTTTCCAATGGCACTCAACGCTCCGATGATGCTTCTTTAACCTCAGCGGTCGCCGAAACCAAGGGATCGGAGAAGAAACCGCCCTTGGAATCCCCAACGATCAAACCGGAGTTGCCGCAACCGAACCTCACGGAAACGGTTGCCGCCGAGCCGAAAAAAACCGAGCCGAACCAAGCGGAGATTGAACAGGAGAAAACCCTCTTGCAAAACGGATGGTGCAAGAATCACGAACTCCGGCGCTGGATCGACAACGGAATGCAGAACCCGGACCCCGGTTTCGATGCGGTCGAAATCAATCGACGTAAACGAATCTACCAGTTGAGCAATGCAATGCAGAACGACGGCAAGGCGAAAAACGCCGAGCCGGAACTCACGGTCGGGTTGTCGTCGAGTTGGCGTTGGATTCATCGGGGACTTGAAAAACTTCAGGAGACGCCTTCGACGGAACGCCCTTCCGTGAAACCGTATCTCGACGAGGCGAAATTTCCAGGGAAGCGGTTCGATGTGCTGCGGACGAATGCTGCGATTCTTCTCGGCCGCGACGGGGACGAATCGGCGAAGGAACCGCTCCTGAAAGCGATCCGCAACGAAGGACTTCTTCCGGAGATCCGCTGCGCCGCCGCGGAAACTCTCAGCAAATTCCCGTCGACGACGACCGAGCAGCTCATCGAATTGCTCGACGTTGCCAAGGAGCGGCAATCCGCTTCGGTCAACAAGCAGACGAAAATCACGGAACAGAAATTCACGCCCGGATCGCCGCCCCTCTGGATCGAATTGTTGACGGCGATTGCCGAAAAAATCGCTCCATGGGAAAACGACTGTTTTCTCGACGCGATCGACGCCCGCAATCTCGATGTTCGAATGGAAACCGCCCGACTTTGGAGGCTCCGTCCGCCGACAGCGGAAGAGATTGTCTTACCGCCGAAATTCCTGAAAGCGGTTGGCGAGGAACAGGAAATGCCCGCCCGCATCGAAATGATCCGCGTACTGGGTGCTTGGAAGCATCGGGAAACATTTTCCTTGGTCCGATACGATTTGAATCGAGCGATCCAGCTCCGGGAAGCCGCAATGGAAGCAATCGCCGCCGCCGATTGTCGGGACGCGATTCCGCTTCTTCGGGAAAAGCTCGACGATCAGGCGACCTGGAATCGGGCCAAAGCGGTTGCGACGCTTCGAAAACTCGGCGAACTTGACGACGTGTTCCGCAAAAAAGACGACACCGATTGGGAAGTCCGTGTCGAAGTTGCTTTCGCGCTGGCAACGGAACAGACGCCGAAAGGGGTTGAGCTTGCGAAAAAATATATCGCCGACAACCCGAAAATTCAGGCGGCGACGCTGGAAGCCCTTTCCGCTTGGCCGATCGAGGAATCCGGTCCGCTGCTCCTCGAAGCAATGAAAAGTCCGGTCCTGACGACACGGAAACGGGCCAAGGAATTGATCCAACTCCATTGGAACGATGTCGACCCATTCAACGTCGTCGACGTTCCATCCCGGCAGGCGGACGCTTTAACCGATCTGTCGCAGCGGTTCAACGAATTTCTCGCAACCCGAAAATCGACGGCTTCCAAAATCGACGCCAAACACGCCGTCCGCGACGAACGGCGGCCGAAACCGCCGGCGCTCGACGGGCCGCAACTCGACGATGTTCGAAAGACACTGGACGATCTTGCCAAACCGTCGCTGTCGTTGAAGCGGAAACAGTCGCTGGAAGCAAAGCTCGCGACGGTCGGCGATCAATTGGTCCCGACGCTGGAGAAGCTCCATTTCGACGAGCGCCGGACGATTTCGAAATCGCTCGACGCAACCGTGTTGGCGAAAGTCGATCCGGTTTTCGCCCTGATTGTGCAACTCAATTCGGACGACAACGCCGAACGCCGCCGCGGAGCCGTCGAATTGCTGAAACGCTCCGAAGAGGGATTCGACCGCTTGGCGATTCTTCGGATTTACGAACGGAGCCTGAAAATTCAAGATCAATTCCTTTTGAACCCGATTTTGCAAATCCTCGAAAAAGGGGACGAAAGCGGCGATTATGCTTGCGAACTGTCGCGACGGTTGATCGGTTCGGAGTTCACGGAATTACGCCGCCGCTCCTGTTTGGTGTTGAAAGAACGGGGGAACGGCAACGATATTTCGCTCCTCGCGGATCGGCTGACGGACCAAAGCACCGACGTTGTTCGAACGGCTCTGGAGGCGATTTCGGTAATTGCCGCCGACACGCAGCGGAACGAATTCCGCAAGGAAAAATCCGAAACCGTCGCACTGCTCGTCAAACGGTTGCCGACGCTTGACCCGTATCTGCAAGCGGATGCTGCGGCAACGCTTCATCGGCTTGGCGAATCGAACGGCATGGAAACGCTCAAACGCTTGTCGCTGACGAAAGATGTTCGGGTCCGAACGCATGTTGCCAAAACACTGGGCAAACTAGGCGAGTCAGGCGGCGTTCCGATCCTGATCGGTTTTTTGAAAGACGAAGGAACCGTGCGACAGGCGGCTTTGGACGCGCTGCCGAAAGTCGTCGGCGAAGATATCGGAGCCGTCGAAACGACGGGAACCCGTTCCGGAACCCTAACGGAAACGCAAAAACGCGCCGCTCGCTGGGAAACGTGGTCGCAATCGCAACGGCGGTAGGGCTCCGCCCCCCGGCTTGGCTGATCGAACAAAGCTGATAAAATAAGTCGAGCTTTCTGCTATTTTCACAAAAACGCTCGAAGAAGGACTGCGCGATGTCGGACGACCAGAAATCCAAAGAAGAAGTCATCGAACTGAAAGGGACCGTGATCGAAGAGGTTCGTGGAGCGTTTCGCGTCAAATTGGACGACATGGATCACATCGTCCTTTGCCGACTTGCTGGTAAAATGCGTAAATTCCGAATCCGCGTCGTGCCGGGAGATATCGTCAACGTCGAGGTGAGCCCCTACGACATGAGCCGCGGCCGAATCACTTTCCGCGAACGGTAAAAGGTTTTCGAACCGGTCGGTTTTTTCGCTCCCCGCAGGCAACCGTTTGTCGGCGGGGTTTCGTGTTTCTTGCCCGGCCAGACGATCCCGAATTTCAACAAACTCTTTGCGCAGACTTGACGCTCCCCGGAAAACAAGGGATAATTGGCAAATACTACCCAACCGTTTTTGTCAAGGAGACAATCCGTGAAATACTGGCCGATCATTGCGTTCTCGACATTGCTGTGGCTCGGTTGCGACGCCGGCCAAACGACGCCGCGCACATCATCTCCCGATGCTCCGACGCCGGTCGCCGTCGAACCGTCGAGGCTGAAGCCGGAACCGACTCCCCCCGCCGAGGAAAAGAAACCGGAAACGGAACTCGTCAAAGCGCAAGTCGGTGTTACCGGTAAGGGCCAATACAACGATGGCGGCGGCGAAAAGGCGACCGATATCCTGACGGTGCCGATCTCCCAGTATTTCCAAATTCAGCAGCGGATCGTGTTCGACATTCAAGTCAAGCAGGCCGAAGACTTCTACAAGGCGAATCACGACAACAAGCTGCCGGCGACGAACGAAGAGTACATGAAAGACGTGATCGACGAAAACAAGATCGTCCTGCCGAAACTCCCGGACGGACACAAGTATATTTATGTTCCGGAAAAAGAGCAGTTAATGGTCGAACGTCCGAAATCCAACTAAGTCGTGTCGTCATCCCACTCCAAGCCGCTGATCTCTCCGACTTTCGCCGACATGGATTCCGCAGCTTCGACCGCTCCCCGTCCTTGGTGGAAAACGCTCTTTTTCGGTGATTTCGAACCGTCGTTCGAGAACCACTGCTTGGTCGTTGCGTGCCGGTTCATGGTTTTTTATCCGGCGTTGATCGTATTTTCGTTTCCCGGCTGCCGTATCTGGGCGATTTTGACCATCCTGTTTTGGCTCGGTTCCGGACACTGGAAGGAACGGTTCGAATTGATCCGTTCGAATCTGTTTCTGTCGCTGGCGGTTGCTTATTTGGCGCTGGCGTTTCTGGGAATTTTTTACTCGGCCGCGCCGCTGGACGACCGTATCCGCGAATGGCACGGCCGACAAACCTTGCTGATCTTTCCCGTTCTCGTAACGCTTTTGTACCAGTGTCCGGAACGTCGACCGCAGATGTTCGCGGTTTACAATCTGTCGATCATTGTCGCCTTCGCAATCTTTTTGCTCCTTTTTTTTGCGGGAAACGACTCTTGGGAACTCTATGTTCGAACGGGGGGGATCTATTTTTTCAAAAACTACATCGGAACCGGCATTTCACTCGTTCTCTGGGCCGGTCTGTGGATTTGTTATCCCTTCAGTTCGCGTGAAATACCATGGATACGCCAACGGCTTTCTCTCAAGACGCTTGAAGCGATCTCCGCGGCAAGCCGGCTGCGTCCTTGGACCATCTGTGTCGACGTCTTCGCCCGGCGGCTCCCTTGGCAATCGCTCGTTTGGAGCTTGCTGCGATGGGGGGTCATTGGGAGCGTCGCGGCCTACCTTTTTCTGGCGAACCCTTCCCGAACGTCACAGTTGACAATGCTCGTTTCCTGTGCCGGTTTGTTGCTCCTTTGGAATTGGCGCAATGGATTGGTTTACCTTCTTGTTACCGCCGCCCTCTTGATTCCTCTTGTCTATTCGACATCTTCCTCGTTTGAAAAGCGAGTCGACGCCGGAATTGCCGACGCTCGATTTTTTCTTGCATCCGTTCTCCAAGGACGCTCCGGAGAGCTTCTTCACAACACGGAATATCGTGCGGTCGCGGATGGTCGACTGCTCAATTATCGGCAATTGGCCGCCAAAACACGCGAAAAGCCGCTCTTCGGCTTCGGCATGGGGGTCATGGATTCGATTTGCCGAACCGTCAGCACGATGCCGTTGACGAATCCGCACAACGAGTATCTTTGTATCGCCATCCAATCCGGTTGGGTCGGATTGATGCTGTACCTCGCTTTGTTGGGAGCCGGTTTGATCGGAGCGTTTCGAAAAACCACCCCTTGGAAACAACTTGGCGTTTTCGTCCTTTTGACGTTGATTGTCGACGGTTGTTTCAACTGTGCTCTTTCATACAGTTCGGCGTCCCGATTTTATGGAATCCTTCTTGCGACGGTTTTCGTCGCGGATCTGAAACGGAAACGACTCCCCGAACGCCGTTCTGCAGCGACGTCGCCGACTTTTTTCCGCGCCGTCCAAGGACCCGACGCACTGATCCGAAAGCTCGATTTCATTCGTGAAGTCGACAAACTGAAACAAATATTACGGCGTAATTACGTTTTGGGCGGATTGAGACGGGAGAACGACGCCGAACATTCCTGGCACATCGCCTTGATGTCGGTTCTCTTTGCGGACGACGCCGCGGCAAGCGGCATCGACCGACTTCGGGTCTTGAAAATGCTCCTGGTTCACGATCTTGTCGAAATCGACGCCGGGGACACCTACGCTTTCGACGTTCGAGGAAACGCCGACAAAGCGAAGCGTGAACAAGCTGCCGCGGATCGAATTTTTAGAATCCTTCCCGAGAAAAACGCCGTCGAACTACGGCAGCTCTGGGATGAATTCGAAGCCGGAGAAACCCCGGACAGCAAGTTCGCGGCGGCAATGGACCGATTGCAGCCGATGCTCCAAAACTATCTGTACGAAGGAGCCGTTTGGAGACGCAACGGAATTTCGCCTGAACAGGTTGCGTCAAGGCTCGGCCCGGTCCGTGAGGCGGTCCCCGAATTGGGAAAAGTTGCCGACGCCATCATCGTCGACGCCGTGAATCGGGGATATTTTGTCGAAACGGCAACCTTCGCCGTAATCATTGTCGCTGCCGGTCAAAGCCGTCGGTTTGGAGACGCAACGCAGAAAAAACCGTTCATTCCATTGGCCGGACTTCCCGTTTGGCAGCACAGCGCCGAACGCTTCGCCGCCCGATCGGACGTCCGGCAACTGATCGTTGTCGTTGCCGCCGACGACGAACGTTGGTTCCGTGAGCAGTACGCCGAACCGATTCAGCGGCTCGGTATCGAAATCGTTTGCGGAGGACAGGAGCGATTCCAATCGGTTCAAAACGCTTTGGATACCGTTCGGAACGATATCGATTTCGTCGCCGTTCACGACGCCGCGCGGCCGGGAGTTTTCGAAACAGAAATAGATTCCGTGTTCGCGGCGGCTCGCAAAAACGGGGCCGCGATGTTGGCCTCCCCCATCGTCGGAACGGTCAAGCGCATCGATGCGACGAAAATCGTTGAAACGGTTCCTCGGGAGAAAGTTTGGGAAGCGCAAACGCCGCAAGTTTTCGAACGGCAATTGCTGATTGAAGCGTACGCCGAACGATTCGGCCAACCGACCGACGACGCGCAATTGGTCGAACAGCTCGGCCGGGAAGTCGTCGTCGTTCCCGGCGACCGTCGCAACCTGAAAATTACAACTCGTGCTGATTTCGAGTATCTCGAACGAATATTGACGGCGTCTTCAAGCGACTCCGCGAACACATTTTCGTAACATGATGAAAGCGTCGACCTACGACAAGGTTTCGTCCATGTTGATCGCCTGGCTGATCCTGGCGATCGTCGCGGTATTGGTTCTTTTCGCTCTCTGGCTCTCGATGCAGGTGTTTCAACGTCCGCTCGCCGTTCCGGTGGAGTTGCTTCCCGTCGGGGAAGGGGGCGGCCTCGACTCCGGAGCCGAATTCGATCCGAACGTGATCGATCCCGGCGACCCCAATGTCGTTCAGGAATCGCTGACGCTCCAGGAAACATTCCAAAGCGTCGTGAACATCGTTTCGTCGAACGCCGCCCTCTTTTCGGACGTTTCCCCGTTGGACGACGCCCTGTTGACGGAAGGCGGAAAACGAGGAGACGGACGAACCAAAGGAAATGGAATCGGCAAAGCGGGACGCCCCAGACGCTGGGAGTTTTTTTTCGATAAAGGGATCACCGTCCCGGAATACGCCCGACTGCTCGACGAACTCGGCATCGAACTGGGCGTCCTGAAACCGGGAGGTCGAGTCGTTTATGTTTCCCAACTCGCCGCACCGAAACCAATCGTTCGGGAAGGGGCCTCCGAAGACGAAACCAGATACTATTTGACGTGGACGAAATCCTCCGCGGACAGCGGCGACAAAGAGATTCTCGAAAAGGTGGGAATCGAGGGGGGGCTGATTTTGAAGTTCCTGTCCCAGGAAACGGAAAGGTATCTTCAAACGCTGGAACTCGAAAAAGCGGGGGATCGCCGTCTCATGATTCACCAAACCGCGTTTACCATCCAACGCACCCCTGAAGGTCCGAAGTTCGTCGTCTTCGAACAGACATACTCTCCGTAGATTCAATACGGGGCATTCCTCTTTGCGCACGTTAGAGTCCGGGAACACTTTCGGCACGCAGTTCCAAAACGTTTACATAACTGTATTGGCCGCCGCTCTGCGCTGCCAGGGATCGTAAGAAATTTCGTCCTTTGCCGGGCTCTCCCACACCAAATTGGATCGTGTTGATCGGGATTCCCGGATTCAATTTCATCAGATCCGACACTTGGCCGTCGTTAAGCGAGTCTTGTTCTTCACCATCGGTCAGGAAAAAGATCACGTCGGGCCGCAACCGCAATGCGGCGACCAGCGGCGGCCGATGGTTGGTTCCGCCCAATCCGGTGATTCCCTGAACGAATTTCTTGGCGCTCTCTTTGGCAGGATCCTTGGCGAAGGGAAGCTCCCTCGGTCGCCACACATTGTAATCTTCGTTGTAAAAAATGACGTTGAGCTGATGCAGATCGTCGAGCGCATCGATGCACTGGACCAGTTTCGCCTTGGCGGCCTGCATCGGGCGACCACCTAATTCGTTCATGCTATTAGAATGATCGATAACGAAGACGAACCGACTACCGGTTCCTTCCACGTTGAACATCTCGACCTTGATTTTGCCGCCGGGATCGCGGCTGAAACCGCCGATTCCGCCGAGTTTTCCGAGACCTTGGGTTGCCCCGGCCACGGAAACGGACGGATTGGTCGCCGCAGTCGGCCCAATGGCATCGGTCAATAATTTTTCCGTCGCCTGAACATTCGAGACCGGCTGTGCAACGAGTTCTTGCAACGCAGGGGCGGAATCGGCGGCGTTGGCCGATTGGGGACTCGCTTCGCCGAATTCGTTGTTGTTGCTATCGACGAAACTCTTTCCGTCGACAGCGTTCTTTACAAGAACAATGCCGACGGTTGCGTTCCGAACGCCGGGCGCTTGACGCGGCTTCGGGCAAATCTGAAGATAAAGAAGAACGAGCAGCAGAACAAACAGATGGAATGAAACCGATCCGATCCACGACGGAATGATCGGAAGTTTCTCTCGTCCTCTTTTTTGAGCCGCAATTGCTTCCATTCAAGGGCTATTTCAGCGTTTCGATCGCGGCGGGAACGGCTTCGACGCATCGCTGCGATTCGGCTTTCAGGGCGACGAAAACGTCTTTCACTTTGGCCATGTCTCCCGCTTTGCAGACGTGTTCCATTTCGGCACAGAGCGGATGCAGCAACGTCGCACCAAGGACACCGGCGGTACCTTTCAAGCGATGCGCCGCCTTACTTCCCGGCAAAAGATCGTCACCTGCCAAAGCGGCTTCCATTTCAGCGATGTCCGTCGGCACCTGATTGAGAAATTCTTCCAAAACCATTCCCGCAACCATGTTATTGCCCCCGCACTGTTCCAGAACGGTCGCCATCGTGAAAGGAGGATTATCGTTGCTCATTTTTGTGTTCTTAGAAAAAGCGTGGAGCGTCCGACAAGTGTCGGCATGAACCAATTTCGATCCCAAACATGATACCCACAACCGGCAAGGAATTCAAGAGCAGGAAAACAATTTTATTCCGCCGGGGACGAAACCAACCAACGGTTGATGATTCCGACGAGCCTGGACGGATTGATCGGTTTGCTACAATAATCGTCCATACCGACGGCAAGGCATTTTTGTTGGTCCTCGACCGTGGCGTTGGCAGTCAGCGCAATGATCGGAATCCGAGGTTGGGACAGATTCTCGACGTGATTACCTCCGTGAGGTCCCCATTGTTCGTGTTCCCAGGCACGAATACTTCGAGTTGCCTCAAAACCATCCATTTCCGGCATTTGGCAGTCCATCAGCACCAAGTCGAACCGTTTTTTCCGAATGGCGTCGACGGCCAGTTGTCCGTTTCCGACGATTTCGCAGTCGAAACCGGAGGTCACCAGAATCTCACGAACGACGACTTGATTGACCCGATTGTCTTCGGCGACCAAGACCAATCCCTTGCTCGACTCGCCGGAAACCGGAGC
>JAVBPI010000144.1:0-4871 GCA_031549705.1 Thermoguttaceae bacterium | reverse complement strand
ATTCCGTATCCGTGGCCGAAAGAAAAGGACGGCAAATGGCATCCGCCGCATCTTCCGGCGGACTACAATCCGGTCGGCATGTACCGCCGCGATTTCACGTTGCCGCAGGATTTCGACGGTCAGAACATCATTTTGCACTTCGCCGGGGTGGAGTCGATGTTCTACGTCTGGGTGAACGGCGAAAAGGTCGGCATGGGGAAGGACTCCCGCACGGCGGTCGAGTTCGACATCACGAAGTACGTCAAGCCGGGCAACAACAAGATCGCGGTGGAAGTCTTCCGCTGGTCCGACGGCTCCTGGCTCGAATGCCAGGACTTTTGGAGACTCTCCGGAATTTATCGTGACGTGTTTGTCTATGCGCTGCCGAAAGAGCATATCAGCGATGTGAAAGTCATTGCGACGTTAGACGACAACTTTGAAAACGGTCTTTTGAGATTCAATGTCAAAAAAACGGCAGGGGCAAAAATCAACTACAACATCATAACAAAAGGAGAAAACGAAGACGTTAATCCGCAACATGGGTATATGGGCTTTACAGATCAATCAGAGTACGAATATACATACAAAATGGCAAAGCCCTGGACGGCCGAAACACCGAATCTGTACACGTTGGAATTGACCTGCGGCAAACAGAAGATTACCGTTCCCTTCGGCTTTAGAAAGATCGAGATCAAGGACGCGCAACTGCTGGTCAACGGCAAGCCGGTGCTCTTGAAGGGGGTGAACCGGCACGAACACGACGCGGTGACGGGACACACGGTTTCCGTCGAGTCGATGATTAACGATATCAAGTTGATGAAGCAGCACAACGTCAACGCGGTGCGCTGCTGCCATTATCCGAACGATCCGCGTTGGTACGCCCTGTGCGACAAGTACGGTCTGTACGTGATCGACGAGGCGAACATCGAGTCGCACGGAATGGGTTACGGAAACGAGTCGCTCGCCAAGAATCCGCTCTTTCTCGACGCCCACATGGATCGCACGAAGCGGATGGTCGAGCGCGACAAGAATCATCCGTCGATCATTATTTGGTCGCTCGGCAACGAAGCGGGAGACGGTCCGAACTTCACGGCGACCGCGAATTGGATTCGTGAACACGACAAGAGCCGTCCCGTCCATTACGAACGGGCCGGTCAAGGGGACAACACCGACATCGTCTGTCCGATGTACATGAAAGTGTGGGACATGGTGAAATACGCCGAGAACAATCCGAAAAAGCCGCTGATCCAGTGCGAATACGCCCACTCGATGGGGAATTCGACCGGCGACTTCTTCAAATATTGGGACGCGATTCGAAAATATCCGTCCCTGCAAGGCGGTTTTATTTGGGATTGGGTCGATCAAGGTCTTTTGGCTGACGTGCCACCGACATGGAAGGTTCAAAAACTGAAAAAACAGGTGTTGCTGATAGACGAAAAAGGTGAAAGACATTGCGAATGGATTTTTGAAGACGTTGCATCGATCACCGGTAAGGTGATTGAAAAAGACGGCAAGAAAGTGTTGTCCGGTTTCGCGACGGTTTCCGAACCGAAATATCTGAGCGTCGGCAAGAATCTGAAACTCGAAGCGGTCGTCTTCCCGCTCGGCGGTGCGACCGGGCCGTTCATCGGCAAGGGGGACACGCAGTGCGCGATCAAACAGGTGAACGAAAAGTCGATCCAGTTTTACGTCTGCGACGACGGCAAATGGACCGACGCGACCGCCGAGGTTCCCGCCGATTGGTACAATCATTGGCACACGGTCACGGGAACTTACGACGGTAAGGAACTTGCGATTGCCGTCGACGGCAAAGTCTTGAAGACGACGCCGTACACCGGCTCCGTCGGGAACGCTTCGGAACCGATCGAGATCGGCCGCAACGCGCATCACAAGAATCGGATCGTGCAGGCGTACATCGCCTCGGCGAAGATCGACGTCGACGGCAAACCGGTCGTCGACGTGAATTTCGCCGGCGCGGTCCCCCATTTAGCCGGTACTCCGCGCTCCGAAACGTATTACGCGTTCGGCGGCGACTTCGGCCCCGTCGGCGTGCCGAGCGACCAGAATTTCTGTTGCAATGGCGTCGTCTCCCCGCTGCGCAACCCGCATCCGGGCTTGAACGAAGTCAAGAAGGAATACCAGAACATCTGGGTTAAACGGGACGAAAAAGGAGAGTTCTCGATTTACAACGAAAACTTTTTTGTGCCACTCAATTATGTTGAAGGAATGTGGGAAATCGTCGGGGTTGCCGGCGGGGTTGCATCGGGCAAGTTGACCGGTCTCGAAAAGATCGGGCCGCTCGAAACGCAATCGATTCATCTTGCGATTCCGCCGCTCGAACTTTTGGGCGGCGAATACTTGCTGAATTTCCGTTTCACGTTGAAGGACGATTCGCCGTGGGGACCGAAAGGACACGTTGTCGCTTCGGAGCAATTTTTGTATCAGCACGAAGTACCGGCTAAATATTTAGCCGGTACTCCGCGTCCCGGGGTGGGACGTTGCGTCGGCATGGACGGCAGCGGCGGCACCGCATCGTACAGTTTCGAACTGCCGAAACTCGATAAGCGGTATCTCGACGTCTCGACGAATTTCATGTCGAACAAGTTGACGAACATGTCGTTCCGTTTTCTCGACGGCGAGAAACCGAAATTAGTAAAACTGCTCGGGACGCCGGAGGCCGATTTCTGGCGCAGTCCGACCGACAACGACCGCGGCAACGGCATGGCGAATCGATGCGCCGTTTGGCGGGGCACGCCGAACGACGCCAAGGTTCAATGGAAAACCTCCGTCACGCCGGACGGCAACGTGATCGTCAACATGGACCTCGAAAAGCCGGAAAAGATGATCGACCCGCCTCGCATCGGAACCCGTTACACAATTCCGGTCGAGTTCGACCAAGTTGAATACTACGGTCGCGGTCCCGACGAAAATTATTGGGACAGAAAAGAAGGCTCCCCCGTCGGTCGGTACAAGACGACGGTCGACAACATGTTCGTGAAGGATTACGTCGAGCCGGGCGAGAACGGTTACCGCACCGACGTCCGTTGGGTCGCTTTCCGTAACAAGGAGGGCTACGGCGTGCTGTTCTGCTCCATGCCGACCGTCGAAGACGTCAAGGCTCGCGGTCTCGTGAAAGGGAAACTCGATCCCGGAACCATTGCTTTTGGTGCCACACGATACACTAGGGAAAATCTCGAAAAATGCGATCATCCGTACAAGATGACGCCGCAGAACGAGATTTACCTGAACATCGACCTCGGCCAAATGGGGGTCGGCGGCGATGACAGTTGGGGAGCGCAGACCCACGACGAGTTCCGGTTCAAAGGACCGAAATATTCGTTCCAGTATCGTGTCGTCCCGCTCACGCCGAACGACGACCCGGCAGTGCTCGCCCGCTGAAGATTGGAAACGCGTCGATCCACCTCCCCTCTCCCTCGGGAGAGGGCTAGGGTGAGGGGCGTGCGACGTCGATTGATTTGAATGAATAAGCAGAACAAGAAATGGGGCATTGGTTTTCTTGGACTTTTCCGAAGTTCCAACCACAGAGCCCCTCACCCTAACCCTCTCCCGGGGGAGAGGGGACGGTAGGATCAACCCTTCACATCTACAACGCCACATGCCCATCTCCGACTCTCCCGACCGTCGGCGTTTCTTCACGGAAGCGGCCGCCGGATGTTGTTGCCTCGCTTTATTGTCGCCGGAATCGCTCGCCCAAGGGAACCGTTCCCGTGACAATAAAAATCCGCTCCTGACGCCGGTCGCGTTTTGTGGCTTGTATTGCGGCGGCTGCGGCGGACTCCAGGATACGCTCAAGAATCCGAACAAGGAAGGAGCCTGTCTCGGTTGCAAGAGCAACGTCCTCGGCGGACACTGCGCCAAGTGCAAGGTCCGTGAATGCGCGATGAAACACCAAATCGCCAACTGCGGACTCTGCGCCGAGTATCCGTGCGATAAAATCAAAGAGTACCACAACGACGAAAAGGAAGGGACCTACATGGCGATCGCGCGGAAGAACAGCGAAGATTTCATGTACTTTGGCGCCGCCTTTCAAGAGGATTGGTCGGAGCGACAGCTCAAGCGGTGGACCTGTCCGAAGTGCAACACGCCGTTCAACTTCCGGAGCGACGTTTGTCCGAAATGCGGTGCAAAGGTCCCGACCGTCGAAATGGAAGCCGCGGTCTATGCCAGGCGGAGGGGATCCTCGACCGTTTCATTCGCCGACCATTCCTGGCACGACGGTTTGGCGTACAAAACCGAAACGAAAACGGTGAGCGGTAAAAAAGTTCTTGCCGTGACAGGAAACGAACGGACGATCGTTTTCCTTCCCGACGTCGGATTCAAGGACGGCGAAATTTCGTGCGACATTTCAGCGAAGAATTTCGGCGGACTCGCTTTCCGAACCGCTCCCGACGGAACCGACGCGGAACTCGTTCAATTCCGCACCGTCAACACGAGAAAGGAAAAGAACAAGCGGATCCTCGTTTACTGCAATCATTGGAACTGGCGAACGAGCTGGCGCGAACTCCGCGGTGAGAAGCCGGGCGTTTACGACACGGAAACGAAGCTCACGCCGAACAAATGGTTCCGCTTGAAACTCGTCGTTCAAGGGGACCGCCTCGACGTGTTCGTCGACAAGGACGAAAAGCCCGTTCTGACGGTCGACAAACTTCTCGGCAAACGGAAAGAAGGGGGAATCGGTCTCTATGGCGACGATGCGCAATTCGCCAATGTCGAATGGAAATAAATGTGATGGTTTTAACAACTGGTTTTACAGAAAGGTAATTCATGAAACGTTTGGTGTCGTTCCTCGTGTGTTCGTTGGCGTTCACCGGATTCGTCCGTGCGGAGGTCAAACTTCCGGCGATTTTCGGGAGCAACATGGTTCTGCAACA
>JAVBPI010000028.1:0-46163 GCA_031549705.1 Thermoguttaceae bacterium | reverse complement strand
GAGCGTCTCGATGAGCGCGGGGAATCGATTGATTCCACGGCTCTTCGAATAAAGGTTTACGAACTCGAACGCTTCCCGGGCGTATTTGCTGACCCCTTGAAGGTTCCAGTATTTCACGGTGTTCGGAACGAAACATTCCTTATGCTTCAGTTCCATCGTGTCGAACGCGCAGCCGTCCGAGTCGATTCCGATCAAAAATTAATGCTTGGCGGTGTAGTCGAATTTCATGGTGTAAAAATTAAAATTTATCCGGTACTCCGCGTTTCCCCGAAAGCGCCGGAACTTCGGTTCGCGAGCTAAACAGTTACGACAACGGCATGATCACATACACATAAGCGTCGTCGGTCCGGAGGTGGATCGGTTCGTCGTTGCCGATGAACAACGAGATATTCTTCTCCGGTTCGAGCACGCGCAACACGTCGGTGACGAATTTCGGATCGAGCTTGACTTCCTTTGGTTCGCCGGTGTAAGCGATCGGAAGATCGATGTCCGACTTGCCGAATTCGGAGCCGCTGACGTTGAGGGCGAGCTTTCCGTCCGAAAAAGTAAAAATCACGCCGGGCTGTTTCTCGGATGTCACGATCGCGGCTTTGCGCACCGCGGAGTGGAGTGCGCCGGCGAGAATTTCGACTTGTGTTTTTCCTTCCGTGGGAGGAATAATATTTCGCCAACGGGGGAAGCGTCCTTCGATCAATCGGGTGAAGAAGCACATTTTACCGCTCCGGAAGATCGCCCGGTTGGCGGAGAAAGCGACTTGAACGATTTCGTCGTCGCCGCCGAGAGCCTTGTCGACGAGATGGAGAGCTTTCGCGGGAAAGATCGTGTTCTCCATCTGGTGCTCGCCGATCGCCGTCGCCGTTCCCTCTTGGAAAGCGAGCCGTCGTCCATCGGTTGCGACACCGTTCACTTTGCCGTCGATGAACTCCAGAAGAACGCCTCCCAGTGCATAGCGTGTGCTTTCCTCATCGATCGCGAACACGGTTCGACGAATAATTTCCCGGAGCGTTTTGACGTTGATTTCGTGATAGGCGGTTTCCGCGAACTGCTCGACATCGGGAAACTCGTCCGTCGGTTGCGTCGGGAGCGTGAACTTGTCGCGTGGACCGGCAGCCACGGAAATCATGGCTTTGTCCTGACTCGATTCGAGCTGAAGCGTTTTATCCGTGCTTTCCTGAAGGATCTTCTTGAGCTGCTTCGTCGGCAGGATGGCTTCCCCTTTCTCAAGAATATCGCAGCTGTCGACGAGCAGTCGGATTCCGATTTCGGTATCGGTCGCCTGAAGCAGGACGCCGTCATCGGTGATGCTGATTTTGACGTTCTGCAGCACCGGTTTGACGTCCTTCGCAGCGGCAACGGAGGCGACGAGTTGAAACGCTTGGGAGAATTTGTCCCGTTCGCAGGAAATTTTCATGGGAGCTGGGGAATAAGGGCCGTTGGATCGGGAATCGATATTTTGCTGATTATAGCGGAAAGCAACGTGTTGGACAACGAGTTGCCCTGACGTGCCGGGACAGGGTCACGACCGAATCTTACGGGAGCCTGTGCCCCATTTTATCCCGTTTGGTCGCCAAATAATGCTCATTATACTCGTTGACGGGCCCGAAAATCGGAATTTGGTCGACGACGTTCAGGTCGAAACCGCCGTAAATGAAAGCGTCGGTCTTCTTTGGGTTGTTCGTCAGGAGCCGGATATTGGAGAGTCCCAAATCCTTGAGAATCTGGATGCCGGGTCCGTAATCGCGGAGGTCGGATTTGTGTCCCAAGGCGAGATTTGCTTCGACCGTGTCGAGGCCGTCGTCCTGGAGATGGTACGCTTTGATCTTTTCAGCAAGCCCGATTCCCCGTCCTTCCTGCGGCAGGTAAACGAGGACGCCGTCCCCTTCCTCGCTGATTTTCTGGAGCGCGAGATGAAGCTGGTCGCCGCAATCGCAACGGAGCGATGCAACGAGATCGCCGGTGAAACAGGACGAATGGAGTCGAACGAGTGGGGCCGCCGCTTTCGACGGATCGCCGAAGACAATGGCGATCGGCTCCTCTTTTTCGTATTTGACCTTGTAGACGTAAATCGTTGCCTTGCCGTATTTCGTCGGAAGATCGGCGTCGGCGATCCGTTCGACGATCTTTTCACGGCGTCGTCGGTATTTGATCAGTTCTTCGATCGTGATTATTTCGAGGTGGAACTTCTGCGCCAACTCAAAAAGCTGTTCCCGATTGGCGCGGTCCCCGGATTCATTGAGAATCTCGCAGAGAACTCCACCCGGCTGCATTTCTGCAAAGCGGACCAAATCGATGACCGCTTCGGTATGTCCGGCCCGACGAAGAACCCCCCCTTCTTTGGCTTCCAAGGGAAAAAGGTGTCCCGGCCGCACAAAATCGCCCGGCTTGCTGATTGGGTCGATGAGCGCCCGAATCGTCGCCGCTTTTTCCTGGGCCGTGATTCCGGTACGGTTGGAAATATGGTCGACCGGAACCGTGAACGCCGTTTGCAGCGGTGCGGTATTGTGCGCGACCATGGGCGCGAGTTCCAGTCGGTGGCAGGTTTCCGGCAGAATTGGCATGCAAACCTGCCCACGACCGTGAACGAGCATGAAATTGACTTGGACATCGGTGACCGTTTCGGCGGCGCAGACGAAATCCCCTTCGTTTTCCCGATCTTCGTCGTCCATGACGATGATCGTTTTTCCTTCCCGAATGGCCGCGATGGCGGCATCGATCGTCGAGTATTGCGGCATGGTCGAAAAATAGCGTCGTGGTTTTGAGGTATGTTCACATGTGTTTTACTTTAACACACCAACCCGTTTTCAGTAAGGGACTATCTTTATAATTACATTCCCGGCAATTTTTTGTCGCCGAATGCAGATGGGGCGTCAGAAGACCTGCAAAGTTCAAAACAACTCGTCATTTCAAGCGGAGCGAGAAATCTCACCAAACCGGTTGAGCTTGGATTTTCAGCCGTTTTCGTGAGGGTGGGGTTTCTTCCTCCGCTTCGCTACGGTCGAAATGACAGCCTTGTTTTATTCGTGCAATTCTCCTGATGGGGACGTCTTTCCATTTGATTTTTCCCGGAAAGCACTCTATAATATTATAGAGTCTGAAATCGGAAACACGACGTGGCTCCCAGGCAAGTTTGCGCATTTTGCTGCGAAACGATACAATTCGTGAGTGAGGTGCTTCACAATGGAGCACTTTTGTTTCACGGTCGGCATCTGTTGCTCTCCCAAACGTGAAAAAATGCCACGCATTTCCTTGGCAAGCCATTTTTAACATTGTTTTTGGAAATCGGCGTGATTTTTGCATAAGTTAAATTGTGCCTTTTTTGAACACGACTGACACGTCGTTCAAAAATTTGTTGATTTTGCTAATTTTTCCCCATTTTTGTCTTTACAAATTACGATGTTTATCATATAATGGGCATCACAGTAAATGAGTTAGTGTCAAAATTGTGGGCAGAGTGCTTTCCTTGACCAGCCGAGACGGGCTTGCCGTCAGTCTATATTCGCTATTTCTAAAGTCTTCTTGAGAGGTGAGCAATGAAAAAGTTTATTTTTTTGGCAGTGATGCTGTCCGCCGGTATTGTGTTGGCGGAAGCTGAATTTGGGACCTCTAACTTCAATGTGGCGGGTGGTTTGAACACTTCCGGCTCGAACGTGATGTCGTTCACGGTCAACGGAAACGAAGTTGAAACCGCCGGTACCCAGTGTGACACGAACCCGCCTGCCGGTGGTGGAGGCCAAACGACGACGGTCATTACGTCGAACAATGTGCCGCAGGTGTTCAATACCGATGCCAACACATGGGATGGCGTTGATATGGTTTCGGCGGCGGCTCAAGGCAATGGTAACAATGGTTACGATAAGAATCCCAATCACAATGGTAACGGTTGGGGACCGGGCGGCAATCCGAACAACCCCAACAATCCGAACAACCCCAATAATCCCAACAACCCCAATCCGCCGGTTGATCCGAATCCGCCACGAACCGTGACCCCTGAACCGTCCACGATGATCGTTGTCGGATTGGGTTTGGCCTTTGGTGCGTTGCCGATTTCCCGCCGCTTCCGCCGCAAGTAGTTAATTTGGACCGGCTTTCCGCCGGTCGATCCTGTCAAACGGAAACGAGTCTGATACTTGGATCCGAATGGGCTGTGTAGAATTTCTCGTTGAGAAGACTTCCGTCACGTTGGGGAAAGACGTATTTCATGCGTCTTTCCCCTTTTTGTTTTCTTGTGTGAAAAAATAGGCGGCTTGTGCCGATTTTTCTGTATTTTCGGTTTTTTCGTTGTTCAATCTTGACGTGTTGGTCGATATTTGATAATGAGTTTCTATCAACCCGTTTTCCTTCCATCGATTGTGAATTGGAGAAATCGTAATGCTCTCATACCAAATTCGATTTTGGGCGACATCTATTGTTCTGCCGTTGTTCATGGCAACCTCGGCTTGGGCTCAGAGTACGGTTGGTCCGTTGGAAACGGTTGAGCTCTACAAAAAAGTCGGATCCGCCGACCGTGTTCCCGTGGTGACATGCATCGACGTTGAGTCGCAAGGAAAGCTCCTTGCCATCGGAGGAGACGACCAGAAGATCCGATTGTGGGACGTCGACCAAAAGACGTTTTTGCAGCACCAATTCGGCCAGCAGCACGAGGATTGGATTCGTGGCGTTGCGTTCAGTCCGGACAAGTCCCGATTGGTCACGGTCTGTCAGGACGGACACGTTCGCCTTTGGAACGTCCAGAACGGCACGCAGACGCAGCGTTTCGAAAACGCCGGACGCGGAGCCCAGAAAGTCGTTTTCCATCCCCAGGGAACGAGCATCGCCGTTTGCGGATTCGACATGAACGTCAAAGTCTACGATGTCGCGACCGGCTCACTCAAGCAGACCTTGGCCGCCCATGGAACCAACCAACGCACCATTGCCTTTTCGCCGGATGGATCGCTTCTGGCTGTCGGCGGTCGAACCGGCGTCGTCCGGGTTTGGCAGCTCTCCTCAGGCAAGGTCCTCGCCGACCTGAAGGGAGACGGTCGCCGCATCAACGCGATTGCATTCAGCGAAAACGGCCAACGGTTGGCGGTCGCCGGAGACGGTCCGTTCATTACGGTCTGGAATCCGCTTGACGGCTCGTTGCTCCAAACGCTTCCGGAGAGGCCGGGCAAGACGTTCTCGCTCACCTTCTGCGGCGACGACGTTTTGGCGACCGGCGAGAGCGACAACGCCATTCGACTTTGGAATTTAAAAACGTTACAAAATACCGCGACGCTCCTCGGTCATACGGGGACCATTGCCACGATGATTTACGAACCGACCACGCAACGTTTGATTACCGGGAGCTTCGACACGACGTTCCGGTTCTGGAACGTGATGTCGACGTCTGCAACCGTCCCGGCGACCGCGACCACCGTCCCGGTCCCGACGACTTTTTGATTTCCTCATTTAGCCGGTACACCGCGCTCGCCTCGTCGACAATTAATGCGCAACGAAAATTCCCCCCCGCAAACATGGAGGTTTTCCGTGGGTTTTCTCAACATATTCGGATCGAACCCCTCGAAGGAATCGGAACAAATCAAACGACGAAAATCGTTGCGCAATCGACTCTGCCGCATCGAGGAAGTCGAACGCCGCGAGTTGCTCTCGGCGAATCCGTTCGTCGCGCCCGATCCGATTAGCATCGGCGTCGTTTATCACGAAGAGTATTACAAGGGGAGCGTCGAGGACCGCAACGGCGACACGTTCACGGTTTCGTGGAACGGCGGCGCTGCCGATACGACACTCGATAAAATCGTGATCGACCTCCGCACCGCCAAGGCGAAGGAGATCATGTACTTCAACGTCGACCCGAGTTCGCCGCAGGCGAAAAACGGCGGCGCCTCTCCTTTCACGATTTCCTCGGACGACAACGGCGTGTTCGACGGTTACAGTATTTCCGCCGACGGGCAGGTTCTCGAAATCCATTTCAAGAATTTCAGCGCCGGCGATGTATTTACGTTCAAAATCGACGTCAACCTGAAGGATTCGAACGACATCCTTCCGTTGGTCCCCGGTGCTCACTTTGACGGCTCGAAATTGACGGCGACGTTCGGCTCCGTGAAATATGAAACGTTGACGTTCCAGACGAATTTCGCCGATGCGTTCACCGATCCCTCGACGTTCAATCTTTCCGTTCCCCCGGACGACTATTTCACCGATCCGGAAAATTCCCGCGCCGCGATGACAGCGGGCGTCGTCGAAAAAATTCCTGAAACGCAAAAAGCGTTGCCGGGCTCGCTTTCCGGTTACGTTTATGAGGACGTGAACAACGACGGTATCAAGGCCGCGACCGAAAAGGGAATCAACGGCGTTTGGCTCGAACTGTACGTCCTGGACGAAACGACGGGGCGGTACGAAACGACAGGCCGCAAGACGCAGACCTCGAATGACACGGCGTACGGCAACGGGTATTACGTTTTCGACGCCATTGAAGGCGGGAGAACGTACAAAATCATCGAGGCGCAACCCGCCGGTTATCTCGACGGCAAAGACACGCCCGGAACGATCGACGGTACCCAGGTCGGCCGCGCGGTGCCGAGCGATGAAATCGACGGCATCCACATCGGTGCGAAAGAGAACGGAATCAACTATAATTTCGGCGAGTTGAAAAGCGCGTCCGTCAGCGGTTACGTTTATCATGACCGCGACAATGACGGCATCCGTGGAACGGGTGAAGAAGGAATTGCCGGTGTCGAGTTGCAACTTTGGGTGCTCGACAACGGACGGTATTTTCATGTTACCGGCATGACCGCGACGACTGATGCCAACGGATATTACGAATTCGCGGGCCTTGATCCGTTCAAGACGTATCGCGTTACGGAAACGCAACCGACGGGTTGGGACGACGGAAAAGAAGCGATCGGAACCGTTAACGGCGTGAAGGTCGGTACGGCCCTCCAGGACGATAAAATTTCGAACGTTTATCTCGGATACGATGAACACGGCGTCGAATACGATTTCGGTGAAATCAAGAGAGGTTCGATCGGCGGAACCGTTTACGAGGACGACGATAATGACGGCAAAAAGGATCCCGGCGAAAAGGGAATTCCCGGCGTGGAAATTTGGCTCTGCGTGGTCGACGAAAACGGCGACAAAGTCAATATCAAAAAAACCGTTACCGATACGAACGGCAATTATTTCTTCGGAGATCTTGATCCCGGCAAGACATATTGTGTCACCGAAGTTCAACCGGAGGAGTATTGCGACGGAATCACGACGCCGGGTACCGTGGACGGCTCAAATCGCGGAACCGTCAACAAGGAGATTCCCGCCGGACATAATCAGGTGCACGATATTTACCTCGGCTCCGGCGAGGACGCGGTGAATTACAATTTCGGCGAGGGGCAAAAGGGACTCATCAGCGGTTACGTTTATGAGGACACGAACAAGAACGGCGTGAAAGATTCCGGCGAAAAGGGAATCCAGGGCGTCGTCCTCTCGTTATGGGTGTGGAACGGTTCGCAATACGTTCAAACTGCGAAAACCGCGACAACGGATGTCAATGGGTATTACGAATTCACAGGGCTCTGTCCGTTCAACAAGTATCAGATTCGTGAAACGCAGCCGACGGCTTACAACGACGGCGAGGAAACCGTCGGTTCGCTGGGCGGCGACAAGTCGGTCAACGACATCATTTCGGAAATCAACATGCCCGCCGGCGGCAAGGGAACCGACTATAATTTCGGCGAACTCGTCAAGCCGGTCGAGCCGCCTGCCAAAGGTTCGCTCAGCGGTTACGTTTATGTCGATACCGACAAAAGCGGAACGAAGGATTCCGGTGAAGCCGGTATCGGCAGTGTTACGTTAACTCTCTGGAAGCTCGTCAACGGCACTTACGTCAACACGGGCAAAACGGCGACGACGAATTCGAGCGGATATTACATTTTCTCGGGGATTGATCCGAACGAAACGTATTTAATCGCCGAAACACAGCCGACCGCTTACGACGACGGTCGGGAAAGCGTCGGTTCGCTCGGCGGAACGCTTCCGGAAACGGACAACGACACGATTCGCGACATTCTCGTCGGACCGGGACAGCATGGCACGGATTACAATTTCGGCGAGTTCGTCAAAGCCGTAACTCCCGACCCGAAGCCGGGTTCGCTCAGCGGTTACGTTTATGTCGATGCCAATAAAAACGGTGTTCGTGACGCCGGTGAAACCGGAATTGCCGGTGTGAAACTGACGCTCACCAAAACCGGCGATGCAAGTTACAAAAAATATGCAACGACCGATGCCAACGGTTATTACATCTTTACCGGCCTTGATCCGAACGAAACGTACGAAATATCCGAGGAGCAGCCGATCACTTATGACGACGGCGAAGAAACCGTCGGTTCGCTCGGTGGCAACAAGTCGGTCAACGACATGATCTTTGCGATCGTAGTCGGTTCGGACCAACACGGCGTCAATTATAACTTCGGCGAATTGGTCAAAACGAATCCGCCGGATCCGGTCAAGGGTTCGCTCAGCGGTTACGTTTATGTCGATTCGAACAAAAACGGAACACGCGATTCGGGAGAACCGGGTATCGCCGGTGTTACGATAACGCTGACGAAGACGGGCGACCCGGATTTCAAGCGAACCACGACGACCGATTCGAACGGCTTTTACATTTTCGCGGATCTTGATCCGAACTGTGAATATCACCTCGCGGAAGCGCAGCCGACCGCTTACGATGACGGCCGCGAAAACGTCGGCTCCATTGGCGGCGAACTTCCATCCGCCGATGACGACACGATTCTCCGAATTACCGTAACGGAAGGCGCGACGGGAACGGATTACAATTTCGGCGAGTTTGTGAAACCCGACCCGATCGACCCCATTGATCCGCCGGTTATTCCGCCCTCCGTCGTTCCACCGCCGTCGATTCCGATCTCTCCCTATCGAATGCCGGGAGCGACTGGCGTCGGTGGGGCAACGATGTCGCCGTCCTGGCAATTTCCGACACCGTCCACCAGTCTTCAGGCGGGATACGGCGGCGGCGCTTTGCAGTCGGGATATTCCTGGCATTTGAGCGTCGTCAACGCTGGAAATCCGCGTGAAGCGACGACGACGGCCCAAGGATTCGTCGCTTCGAACGATACGCGTCAACAGACGATGATTCTTGAGGACGGCGTCCTTAACGGCGCGGATGCGACGGATACCGCACGATATGTTTCCGTCGCTTGGACGTCCCTCCCGATGAACCAATCGGTTTGGTATGTTCGTGACAAGGCGGGCAAAATTGCGAAACGATTTTCGTTCGGGCCGAACGGCGGCAAACCGCTTGTCGGCGACTTCAACGGCGACGGAATCGCCGAAATCGCCGTTTATCATAACGGTAATTGGTACGTCGATCTCAACGGTAACGGCGTTTGGGACGAAGGGGACTTGCTTTGTCAACTCGGGACCGCGTCGGATCAACCGGTCGTCGGCGACTGGGACGGCGACGGCAAGACCGACATCGGTATTTTCGGACCGCAATGGAACGGTGACGCCGCGATCATCGCCGAAGAGCCGGGTTTGCCGAGCGATTTGAATTCGACGGTGACTTCTCGTCCGAAAAACATGCCTCCGGATGTCGCGATCAACGGTACGGCGTCGAATGTCCGCGCCATGAAACATTCGGCGAGCGGCATGACCCGTTTGGACGTGATCGATCACGTTTTCCAATACGGCGACGAGGGGGATCAGGCGTTCACCGGCGACTTCAGCGGCGACGGCATTACGAAAGTCGGAATTTATCGTAATGGAAACTGGTACGTCGATTACAACGGCAACGGTCGTTGGGACGATGGCGACATTTACATTGAGAACGCAAGTCTCGGACTCGGCAAGGACGGCGTCGCGGTTGTCGGCGATTGGAACGGCGACGGTATCGACAAGATCGGTTTGTTCGTCGACGGTGTTTGGCACCTCGACACGACGGGAAACTTCCAGTTCGACACGACGATCGAGTTCGGCGAAAAGGGAGACATGCCGGTCGTCGGCGATTTCAGCGGCGACGGTATCGCGCAACTCTCCGTGGTTCGTCCGAGCCATGCCGATTCCCTGATGACGCAACGGACAACCGCTCCGGCTTCATCAGTCAGCAGTTCGGCTCCGATGTATGCGACGAATGCCGCAGAAGCGTCAGGGCAGGCTAATGTCGCGAACGAAAATTCGGACGGAAACGACGCCGCGCAGAAAACGCTCCCGGAAAAATTACAACGGCACGGCAGATCGATGCGAACGCCGCACACCGACGCTCCGCTCCACCGACACCATGATCGTTAGGATCAATCGTCGATTTCGACGGCACCGGGGAAATTCCATTCGCCGATGTTAGGCATGTCGCCGCCGGGCGCCGTAGATTTTGCACGATTATTAAAATAAGCGACGGCGTCCGCGTATCCTTGATCGGCGGCTCGTCGCATCCAAAGGTCCGCTTCCGATGCACGATCGGAACCGACGGCGTTCAGGTAAACCGCCCACGAATATTGTGACGGAGCATATCCTTCGGTGGCGGACTGTTCGAGAAGACGGGCCGCTTCTTCAGGTTCGACGCTTGCGCCGCGCCCTTGAAAGAGACGTTTCGCCAACTCATACTTCGCTTCCTGGCAGCCGTTTTTCGCGGACAGGCGGTACCAGTCGCTCGCTTCATCTGCCGCAACAGGAGCTCCGTTTCCGGCATCAAGCAGCCCTGCGAGGCGGCATTGAGATTCGACGTCGCCGATAACGGAGCGTTCGTAACACATAAAAAACCGGTCTTGTTCCGCTGTCGGTTTGGAAGGGCGTTGCTTCGGCTGAAGCATCATCGCGGTCCCCAGCGCCGTCGCTTCTTCCGCTTCGGCCCACCAATAAACCTTGCACCCGAACTTTTCGACCGCCTCGAGAATCATCGGGTTGTTCGCGCCGCCGCCGACAAGAATGATCGGAACGTCCTTTCGACCGGTAAGTTGGCTCGATCGCTCGGCGTACATTTCGAAGCAATGTTGTAGCCGCTGCAAAAAGATGCGCGTTCCTGTTTCGAAATGGACCGTTCGAATTCGCTTTTTGCGTCCTTTCAGGAAAAATCGAAAAAGTTCCGGCTCGTCGAAGGAGCACTGTTTCCGGATCGCCTTGATTTGCCGGAGTGCGGCAACACCGTCCGCGGAGTTCCACGGAATCGTCGGATCCGCGGCTTGCAGAATGGTACGGTCGATTTCATCGACGCCGCCGCCGACGAACGAATGGAATTCCTCGACCCGCTCGCATCCGCCGCAACGACAACGGAGGAGCGTTAACGCAAACTGCGACGCCCCCAGGTTACATACTGTAACGTAATCGCTCGAGTCCCCCCAGACATATTTCCATACCGTCGCGGCGGCAACGGCGGAATCGCGAAAATGAATTTCGTCGAATCCGGCTTCCCTCGCGATTTTCGCATAACGTCGACGCAGAGCCGAACTCCGATGAGGGAGCGCAAGTACACAATTCTTCAGTTGTTCGGCGCCGCCAAAATTTCGTTCGCAAAATCGACGAACGTGTCCGAGCATGACACTGAACAGGATCGTCGGGTTTGTCAAGCCGCGATCGTCGTCGAAGTGGATCGTCGAATTTTCCTTCAGGGGGTACGACGTCAAGGAAACGAGACCGGCAGGGTCGTCGTCGGCGAAATCCAACGAACTCCTGCCGGCCCGAATTTCGCCGCCGCTTCGGGAAACGTGAAATATCGTATCGAATTCTCCGTTCGTCGGTAGAACGCTCCTGGCTTCGCCGTCTTCATCGAGAAGGGCGACGTGAACACGATCGGTTCCAATGTCGACCGCAATCCAAGGCCGGGTGATGAGATTCATGGTGCGTCTTTCTTGAAAGGGACGTTGCGGCGATGCGGGACTGAGGGGATGGTTACGGTGTGATCAGGCGGGCAACCAGGAATCCGGCGACGAACATGGCAACCGCGATTCCGATGAAAACCATGTTTTTTCGTAACAGGCGAACGATTTTGTCGCGAGAACTGTTGCGGATCAACGAAATCGGTTCGTCGTCGAGGTAACGTTGGATGTCCGCGGCCAAGAGGTCGGCTTTTGAATAACGTTTTTCCTTGTCGAAGGCGAGGGCGCACAGGCAAATCGCCGACAGCGGGCGTGATACTTGCGGGTTGACCAGGTGTGGCGGTTGCGGCGGCGAAACCATCCGTTCGAAAACTCCCGGACCGGCGGAAGACGCATAGGGCAATTTACCGCACAATAAATAATAAAGCATGACACCCAGCGCATAGATGTCGTCCGACGGATGGCTTTCACCGTAACGCAAATATTCCGGCGACTGGTAGCCCGACGTTCCCACACGTCCGCCGACGATGGTCAGCCCCTCCGCATAGGCGTCCGCTTCGTCGTCGTCCGCGGCATCGTCGGAATTTATATCCGGACGATTATCGTCCGTCGCGGCATTCAATGCCTTGGCGAGTCCCCAATCGAGGACCATCGTTTCGCCGTAGCCGCCGAGCATGACGTTCGACGGCTTGATGTCGCGGTGGACGATGAAATGGTCGTGAGCGAAAGCGATCGTGTGGCAGACGTCGATGAAATGGCGAAGGAGTTTGCGCAACGATTCGGGGGCGTAAGCGTCGATCTTCGAGTGATGGTATTGATCGATCAACTGGGCGAGCGTCCGCCCTTCCAGCAACCGCATGACGTAGTACGGCATCCCCTTGGAGTCGTAGTCGAGTAAATGGACGGGAACGACGCCGGAGTGCTCCAGCCGTCCCGTGATCCTCGCTTCGTTCAGGAACCGTTCCTTGAAATGATTCTTCTGTTTTCCTTTCTCGTTCAATAATTTGATCGTGACTTCGCGGTGGAGTTCGGTGTCCCATGCGGCGAAGACGTTTCCCATCCCCCCTTCGCCCACTTTCTCACGGATTTCGTATTTGCCGAGGACGATTTTTTTCGTCGGCTCCGTCGGTGCGCGAAGCGGGGAACAGTTCACGGTTTGATCGTTCGGCGGCAGATAATCCAAAATATCTTCGGAATCGAACTTTTCATCGTGAGCGGAGGGGGCGGGACCATGGCTTTCGGGAATTTTTTCCGGAGAACCGGGAGATTGCGGCACGACATATTCGCGCCGGCAGCGAACGCATCGGGAAACGCGACCGGCCAAACTGCTGTTGATCCGGCTGATTTTCCCGCATTCGCAAGTGTAAACGAGCTCCGACATTCGGCTGAGCGATCGATAAATTCTGAAATCGTGCCCGGGGCGTCCCACTGAGTGAATTATAGCGTCTCGCCGCAAAAAAACCAAGCCGGGAAAGGGAACGAAGCAGGTCGAATCAACGGAAGGAGCAAAGCACCGCCGCGGCGACGGCGATGCAAGCCGTTTCAGTGCGTAAAATGCGCGGCCCGAGATCGACGGGGCGAAACCCGCTTTGGAGGGCGTCGGTGGTTTCCGTATCGGTAAACCCGCCTTCGGGGCCGACGGCGAAGAGGAGCCCGTTCGCCCATTCGGCGTCGATCAGGGAACGGAGCGGCGTTTGGCCGATCGCGGAATCGTCGAGCGGATGTAACAGAAACTTGTCCGTCGCGGCCGTTTCCAAACCGGCGAACGTGAGTTCCCCGCCGATTTGCATGAGCACGCTGCGCATCGACTGCTTCGACGCTTCGATCACCTGTCGCCGCAGTCGTTCGAGAACGCCGTCGTCCACCTTGGAAACGCCCCGCTCGCAACGTAACGGAATCAATCGGGCAACGCCGAGTTCGGTCAGTTTTTCAACGAGGAATTTCTGCCGGTCCCCTTTCGGCAAAGCGGTTGCGATGGTCAGCCGAACGGAACTTTCCGCGGATGCCGAATTCGTTTCAAAAATATGGACGCCGATTTCCATTTTTCGTACTGTTTCGACGACGCCGCGGAAACGCAGGCCCTTGCCGTCGAAAAGCAGGATCGGGTCGCCGGATTTCCCCCGCATCACTTTCAGGAAATGGTGCGCTTCGTCGCCGCCGAGCACCGCTTCGGAGCCCGTGACGGCCGAACACGTCGGATCGAGATAATACTGTTCGCTCACGGATGTTTTTATTAGAGCCGGGGATATAAGCCCCGGATGGTGATTCCCTCAAACCGCTTCCTGACGGCGGCGACCCTGAACGGCAGGTTATTTGAACAGCGTCGACTTGCCCGCTTTATCGAACGGAATTCGTTTCGGGATGCGGACTTTGAAATACCAGTCGGATTTCGGTTTCGATTTTTCCGCGACGACTTCGCTCAGGGAGCGGTTGCTCAGGTCGCCGGAAGCGATCATCGGCGCCCCCGACATGCTGCTGAGCGTCCAGAGCGTCTTGTCCCCCTGTTCGACGGAATATGAATATTTGTACGGTGTGTAGGTCGCCTTGCCGATGGTTCCTCCCATGCCGAAATGCATCCCCCATTCCCCTTCCTTCGGCGCTTCCGCTTGAAGGCGAACGGCCAGGGTGAGCGAAGCCCCGGGGACGACTTTCAACCCGTTGGCGACGAGAGTTTGCGTAACATGTTCGCGGAGCTTGTCGCTGTCGGGAATCGCCGAATCGACCGACAGGTTGATTTCGAGCCCCGGCCGGACGCAAAATTTCTGGGCATCCGACAGTTTGGGAAGTTTCGGCATCTCCGGATGGGGAACGGCGACACCCGTTACATAAAAGGAAGTGTCTTTACTCCAGATATGAGGGGTGTGCCAAAGGTAGCCGCCGAAATAGACGTCTTTGGAATCGATTCCCGAATAATTCCAGATCGGCAACTGCTCGACGGTTTCGACCAATGTTCGGCCGCAAAGCAAGTGGACGTCGCTGACCCATTGCAATTCCTGGTCACTACCGCAGTACCCTCCCACGAAAAACGGTTCCTTGGGGGCTCCGTTTTTCATCTCCCAAAGATGCACCCAGCCGTTGTCGAAGGCCGCGATTTTTTCGCCGTCCAGCGAGAAGGCGAACTTCGCCGAAAAACCCAACTCGAAGCCCGGTGCCGTCGTGATCAGTCCGATCGGTTTTCCGGTCAGGGCTTCCAACAGGTAGCGGGAGTTGTTCTGTTGCGTAACGATAAGATATTTTTTTCCCTGCGAGAGCGTTACCGAACACATATTGGATCCGTCCAGCGTCCAGACGGCGGCACCGTTTTTCGCTTCGAGCAACGCGACGAGTCCCCGACGTGAACGGACGAGAATACGTTGGTTGTCGATCCAGTCGGCCCAAGTGATTTCAAGGTCGAAGCTTGAGTCGTTTCCCTTTTCGCCGAACGGAAATAGAGCGCCGACACACGGCAGCTTCGGTTGCGTCGTGTCCGCAATCGTCAGGTGCGTGATGTCGTCCCCCCGGCGTCCGCCGCCTTGACCGAACAGTGCGCGGGTGCCGTCGGGAGAGAGTCCGAACGGCTGCAATTTGGCCGGCCAGGTCTGTGACAGAATCAGCCCGGTTTTCATGTCACCGAAAAAAACCTTGGTCGCCCTTGAATCGTTCCTGAACTTAAGGGAGACGGCGGTCAGGATTTTCTCCGGGACGTCATCGCAAAAACAAGGTTTGCCGACATCCGGATGAGTGAAGAAATCCTGTTTTCCGTACATGAAGTCCAGCGTCGTCGGCTTGAACCCGAGTTTGCGGTGTCTTGCCGGATCCGGAGCGGCGGACCACGACGACGTTGCGTGGTTCGTTCGGATGGTCGGGGCCGTCGAAAGCCGTGTAACGGGAATTT
Organism: Thermoguttaceae bacterium; assembly: GCA_031549705.1. GTDB lineage: Bacteria > Planctomycetota > Planctomycetia > Pirellulales > Thermoguttaceae > WRKP01. Next base: position 30,491 of record JAVBPI010000028.1, on the reverse strand, counting down.
TCCCCTTGAAGGGACCGCCGGAGCCGTCGTTTTCTTCCGTTGCCGATTCATCGTCGTCGTTCGTTTTCGCGGGCTTTGGCGGAACGGTTTTTTGTGGCGTCGCCGGTTTCGATTTCGGGGCGTCGTCGTCGACTTCCGCGAACGGATCTTCGGAATTTTCCGTCGACGCACCGCCGACCGCTTCCATCGTCTTTTTGACGTATGCCTGGTCGGGGAGCGACAGTTTCTCCAGCGCAATCGAGACGGTTTTCCCGTTTTCCTTTTTTCGTAACTTGACGTCCTTGCCGTCGAAGTCGAGCAGCATCGCCTCGATCCGGAATTTCCCTTCACGGTCTGTCCAGGTACGGTCTTCCGCGATGCAAAGCAACGAGGAAGCGACGATCATCACCAACCAAATCGATACACGATAAAATGATTTCACGGCTTCCTCCTCAAGGAAAGATGAATGAGCCGGGGACGAAGCATACTCGCGCCGTCCCCGAATAACGTAACGTCAAACGTCGAGATTTTTCACTTCCAGAGCATGTTTCTCGATGAACTCGCGTCGAGGTTCGACCTTGTCCCCCATGAGGATGCGGAACAAATCGTCGGCCGCGGAAGCGTCTTCCATCGTGACTTGGATCAATGTGCGGTTCGTCATGTTGAGCGTCGTGTCACGCAATTCCTCGGCGTCCATTTCGCCGAGACCCTTGAACCGCGTGACTTGCATCCCCTTTTGACCGCCGCTGCGCACCGAAGCGAGCAACTCCCGCAAATCTTCGAGGCCCTGCGACGAATCGCCTCGCCGGAGATAATATCGTGACGTATCGGAACCGGTCCGTTCGATCGGCATCAAGGCGTCGATCTCGAATCCCATCTCGCGCAGATCGGCGAGTTGTTTGTTCATTGTTCGAACTTCGTGCAGTTCGACGATTCGTAATTTCGGTTGCGCATCGTCATGGTTTCCGTTGGCATCGTCGCCGAGAGCCGCTTCACCGCCGGTCTCTTCATTGATCTTCGTGATGTACTTGTCGAGTTCGCTGCGATCCCGGAACCATTCGTCGTATTTATCGTAATAGACGTGATAGATCGGGAGCTTCGCCGTGACGGGATCCTGACGCAAAGCGTGTTCCCGCAAGCTGATACCGCGACGTTCCAGAGCAAGAATCGACTCTTCCAGTGCGGCGAGCGTTTTGCTCAGTTTCTCCATCGATTCCCCTTCGAAGGTTCGGCCGTCCTGTGGATCGAACACGGCTTCTTTCAAACCGAGATCGAGCAGAATCTTGCGCATCTCCTCGTCGGTCTGGATGTATTCGTCCTTGTGTCCCTTGCGGCGAATCCGGTAGAGCGGCGGACAGGCGATGAAAACGTGTCCCGCCTTGACCAAATCGTACATTTGACGATAGAAGAACGTCAATAAAAGTGTGCGAATATGCGAACCGTCGACGTCGGCATCGGTCATGATGACGACTTTTCCGTAACGACGCTTGGCAAGATCGACTTCCTCGCCGATCCCGCTGCCGAGCGCGGCGATCATGCTGCGGACTTCCTCGTTCGCCAACACCTTGTCTTCACGGGCTTTGTAGGCGTTGATGATCTTACCACGGAGCGGAAGAATCGCCTGGTATTCACGGGTTCGGCCCCCTTCGGCGCTCCCGCCGGCGGAGTCCCCTTCGACGAGGTAGAGTTCGCATTTGTCGACTTCCTTGCTCGAGCAGTCCCGGAGCTTGCCGGGCAATCCGCCGAAGGAGAGGGCGCCTTTTCGTTCACGAACCAGCGCACGGGCTTTTCGTGCGCTTTCACGGGCCTCGGCGGCGACGATTCCCTTCTTGACGATGACCTGGGCCGTCTTGGGATTCTCTTCCAAAAACTTGGCAAGCGCTTCGCCGACGACGGAGTTCACGATCCCTTCGACTTCGCTGTTGCCGAGTTTCGTTTTCGTCTGGCCTTCGAAGCGGGGATTCGGAACCCGTACGGAAAGGACCGCCGTGAGACCTTCGCGGAAATCCTCCCCTTGCGGAACCGGAACCTTTTCCTTGAACATGTTCTGGTTCTTGCCGTAATTGTTCAGCGTCCGTGTCAATGCCGTACGAAAACCGGAGAGATGCGTGCCCCCTTCGATCGTGTGGATGTTGTTGACGTAAGAGCGGACGTTCTCGGTGTATTCGACCGTGTACTGCAGCGCGAGATCGACGGTCACGCCTTCGACGTCCTGCGTGATATGGATGACTTCCTTATGAATCGGTTCGGTCGCCCGATTGAGGTTGTTGACGAAGTCGACGAGTCCGTCTTTGTACAGAAAAATGTCTTCGACGCCGGTTCGTGCGTCACGGAGAATGATCCGAACCCCTTGGTTGAGGAACGCCAAGTCCTGCAAACGGCGGAACAAAATATTGTAATCGAATTTCCGGTCGGGAAAAATCGACTCGTCCGGCATGAACGTCGTTTTCGTACCGCGGCGTTCCGACTTGCCGGTTTTCGTGACTTCCGTGGTCGGAATGCCGAGTTCGTATTCCTGGTGGTAGATGAGTCCGTCGCGGCTGACGTCGACTTCACACCATTCGGAGAGAAAGTTGACGACGGTCACGCCGACGCCGTGGAGCCCGCCGGAGGTCTGGTACGCTCCTTTGGAGAACTTGCCGCCGAACTTGAGAACGGTCATCACCCCTTCGAGCGTCGACTTTTGCAGGTCTTCGTGAAAGTCGACGGGAATGCCGCGTCCGTCGTCTTCAACCGTCACGGAGCCGTCGTTGTTTATTTGTACGGTAACGGTGGTCGCGAACCCGGCCATCGCTTCGTCGATGGAGTTGTCGACGACTTCGTTGACGAGGTGGTGGAGTCCGCGACTGGTGGTGTCGCCGATGTACATGGCGGGTCGTTTCCGTACGTGTTCCTGGTCGGAGAGGTGTTCCAGGTCCTTCGCGGTGTACTCCGCGTTGGCGTGCGGCGTGGGATCGAATTTGTATTCTTCGTTCGTACTCATCGTAACTATGGGTTAAGGGTGATTCGTGTGTTATTTATTATTCTACATAAAAGCCGGAAGGGAGCGGTACTCCGCGCACTGACGGAATTTACGGTCGTCACCGTCATTACGGCGGCCGAAAAATTTACTCGGCGACTTCATTCCGGCTGTTGTCGGCCGACTCCGTCGGCGGTTGTTTCACATAAAGCGAATTCAGTATTATCACAATAATCCAAGTGGGAACCATGTAAAAAAGCGAAGCGATGGCGACACTAAAAAACTGGATGCCGCTCATGCAATCATAATCGCCCCAAGTCGAGCACAGGGCCCCAAACATTCCGATACCGTACAATATCGATGTCGAAAGCAGTAAAATCAAGGAAATTGGACTCGTTGTAAAAATCGCAACATTCCCTGAAACCAACAACGGTGACGTAAAAATGAAACAAACCGGAAGACAGGAAAAGGCCGCCGACATCGGCGAAAAGTTTGAGTAGTGTGCGGCACGCAGGAAAAAATAAATAAAGACCATGAGGTTCGACACGATCCACACCAATCCCGTGGTCCAAATTGTCGCGGTGCGGATATTCATTGCCGTGTTCGGGTTCGGTCGGGACCACAGGTCCCGGCTCGTTGAGGGGAATTATTCGTAATGCGTCCACATGCGGAGGACTTTGACCGTTCGTTGCTCTTGCAGGACTTGGTACACGAGGCGATGTTGAATGTTGATCCGCCGTGAATACGCTCCGTCGAGGTCCCCGACCAATTTTTCGTACGGCGGCGGATTTTGGAACGGATTTTCACGGAGGATTTCCAACAATCCCTGCACTTTGTCTTTCAAAACGGCCTGTTCGATTTTCTTTGCGTCCTTTTGGGCTTGTTTCGTCAACAGGATCGACCAACTCATCGGTCGTCCTCCGACCATGCGATTTCCGAGCACTCTTCCAGCGGCGTTTGGATTCCTTCCCGGATTGATTCTCGCATGCCGGGGACCGAGAGGAGGTACAACGTCTCCTGAATCGACCGCCAATCGTCGGCGGAAACCAACACCCCGGGATGCCGCTCGTCGTCGATCTCAATCGGAATATGAGTCCGCGAAACCTCGCCGAGAAGCTCGGAAAGTCGGCCTTGTGCGTACTGCGTGGAAATTGTGTTCATGGTTCGTGGTTCGGTCGGGACCACAGATCCCGTCTTGTTGAAGGGGACGCTCATTGGATTAATAACACCCAATCGTTTCCGCGTTGTTCTTCGCCCGGCGGGTCGAAACGGTATTCGGCGTTCGGTACGGCTTCAGTCGTTTTTCCCGTCCGTGGATCGAACCATGAAAATTTTTGTGCGGATAATTTCAACGAATCGCCGTCGAGTTTGACGGTTCGACCGGTCGGAATGTAAACGTAATACCGTTTTCGATCTTTCGAACAACAGGCGACGACATGTCCGCCGTCGTCGGGATTGTCGCCAAGGATCAATTTCTGGCACGGCATTCGGCCGGTTTCGAGCAAACCGTGATCGAGCATCAGGCGTCGCAGGACGAGCATTTTCCACGCTCCCGGCAGATCGACGGCTTTTTTCCATCCCGTTCGGGCGTCGACGCATTGGCGTTCCGGAGTTCCGTCGTACATCATCCAAATATCGTGACAGCCGTAGGTGTGCCCGAACGCACCGGAGAAAAGGGCCCAATACGCCGCTTGCCGAACGTCGAAATCGTCGAACCATTCCATTTCCTTGTCGCCGCGAACCGGATGGTTTTCGTAACGCGGTTCACCGTCGAGCACCGGTTTGGGCGGTTCAAGCGCAAGATCGTGCTCGACCATTTTATAATTCGGATTGTTTCTCCATCCGTGTCCGGATTGGAACATGTTGAAATCGAGCCAGGCGTCCTTGTGAAACCATTGCGACGAACTCTGCGCCCCCATCGGGTGGTAAGTCATCAGATGCGGAAACCCGTTGTCGACGGTTTTTTCTCCGGCTTTGATTCCCTTGACCATTGCCCGCCAAACGGCGTAATCACTTTCCCGCTCACAGGGACGGTCACCGCCGATAACCCAGACGATATTTTTGTGCGCACCGTACCGCTTGCCGATGAAAAAGCCGTATTTCTCCGCGTTTTCCGGCGTGAAGATTTCGACCCCCCGCCATTTTTTGAGAACCTTGTCGCCCCACGTCGGGAGCAGCGCAACGTAAAGTCCCTTCCCGGCGGCGAGATCGATCATGAAATCGACATCGTCCCAATAATCGTTGTCGGGGCCGTCTTTCACATCGGGTCGGGTCGGGTCGCTGTCGATCAGCGGCAAGTGTCCGCTCGGCGTCGGTCGAGTCAAACCGTCGTATTCGGCGAGCGCCACGGCTTGGATCACCGTAAACCCTTGCGAACGCCGTTTTTCGAGGAATTGCTCCGCTTCGTCACGGGTCAGGCGATGAAACATTTCCCATGCCGTGTCGCCGAGCCAGAGGAACGGCGTGCCGTCTTCGTGAACAAGCGTACGGTGATCGTCGGCGACCTTCAGCGGACCGTGTGAAAAATTCCATGCCGGACCGACATGGGGATTTTCCTGTGCGAAAACGGCTTGGCCGAGAACCGAAAAAACGATGGCACAAAAATAGAGAACGATAATTTGTTTCATGCTGGTTGGGGGGTGGTCGGGACCCTCGGTCCCGGCTCGTTGTGATGTGTTTATTCGTCGATTAGGACCATCGACGAGACTTCGGCGCTGAACGGGCCGCACGCTTTGCGGGTGCCGTCGACCAGGATCGAGTCGAAGCGGATCGGGTACGTGATCTTGCCGTCGTTCTTGCCTCCCCAGTGTCCGGCGCCGACGCCGTCCATCGGGAACGTAAAATAGTACGATTTCTTCTCCGTCAACCGCCCGCCGTGAACCTGGAACGTTTGGCCGGTCGCGTCGGTGAACCGCAAATTGACGCTGTTGCCGCTGCCGTCCCCTTCAATACGAACGCCGAGCTCCTTCGGCTTTCCTTCGATTTTGCGCAACTCGTTGTTCTTCGGTGCGAGCCGAACGAACTTCCAGCCGTCGTCGAATTTGTACGTAATTTTCACGAGGCCGGTTTCCGTCGACTCGATTTTCTGTTCCGATTTTACGTTCTTGTCGCCGTCGGGATAAATTCCCCACGCCTTGTTGAGCGACTCCGTGTCGTGGTTCGTGAAATCGTCGACCAGACGCATTGAACGCAACGGAAACAGTTGTTTCTCGCCGGACCAGACGGAGAACTTGTATTCGCCGGTCGGCTTCGTCTTGATGGGGAACGAAATCGCCTTCGACGTTTCGCCCTGCTTCAATTCGAAGGGGCGAGTCGCTTCGGCCAGCTCAAAACCTTCGGTTTCCTTGATCGCGATATTCGTAACGGACAATGCTTCTCCTGTCGGATTTTCGATCGACAAGACGAGATTGTCGCCGTCCAACAGCGGCATGGCGATACTGACGGGATTCGCCGTGTAAACTTTCGTGAACTGGTCGATCCTGAGTTTGTAATCATACTGCGTCCTATCGGCTCTCATATCATAAACCGGCCCCTTGGCGAGGCGCTCGAAACCGGTTCGGTCTTTGTACTCAGCCAGCGGCCATGTTTTCATCTTCACGACGTCGTTCCAGAAGCCGTCGGATTTTTCCGGCGTCAGGTAGATCGGTCCGTCGGAAACTGTCAACGTGAGACCGTCTTTGTCGGCAGTCAAGTCGGGAAGCTTTTCGCCGAGATACGACACAGCCGTGAACTTGCCTGAAACACAGGGAATCGTGATCGCCTTCGGTTCCGCCGATATCGTCCACACGGCAAGCTTAACCTTTTTTCCGTCCGTAAAAACAAAGACGAAGCTGTCGAAATCAGGAAGAATTCCCGCCGACGTATTGATCGGAGGAACGACGATCCGTTTGTTGTACCGAAAACCTTTGAGCGTCTCGTTGAACGTCTTCGCGGCGACATACGACGGCTTCGGATCATAGACAGGTTTTTGATCTTTTTTGTACTGAAAATTCACCGTGCCGAAATGGTGTTCTTTTTCCTTCGGGTCGGTGCCGTCGTCGTGCCAGTCGTACCAGATCGAGACCGGAACGTCGCAGGCCAAGTTCGTCATCCATTGACGCGGCAACAACTTGCCCTGCACATTGTCGTCGCATCCTTCCCAAATCGACGAGTATCCCCATTCCGCTGAAAGAATCGGAATCTTTTTGCCTTTCGGAGCGTATTTGTCGATCATGTAACGCAATTTGGCGTATTCGGCGGCGACCGTCTCCGGTCCTTTTCCGTGACGATAAGGATGCACCGACACCGCGTCCCAATATTCCAGCAAGCCACCTTGAAAACATTTTTCCAAAAAGCCCATGTCGATCTGCGACGTCGCCGGACCGATGTACGTTTCGTCCGGAGCCGCTTCCCGCAACGCCTTGCCGACTTCGAGAGCCAACTTGATGTAATCGTCCGGATTCGGCTTCGGCTTCCAAAAACTGATGTTCGGCTCGTTGTACATCTCCCAGAGGATTTTTCGTCCCTTGAAATGCACGGCGGCCGCCGCGGCCCATTGGGCGAACGCCTTGCGCCCTTCGTCGCTGTACGGCGACAAGCCCTCGTCGTAGAATTTGTTCGAATAATCGAGAATGTACAGCGGCCGCATTCCGTGCTTTTCGAGATCGTTCGTCAGACGTTCGAACGGTTTGAAATCGTATTCCCCTTTTTTCGGTTCCGTTCTCGCCCAGCCGAAGTCCATGCGGATAATCGTTGCGCCGGAGTCGGCGATCATTTCCATTTCGCCGGGCCGGGCGTCCGTGAAGTGGATGTTGTAACCCAAACCGTCCGGTATCACCGGCGTCGGAAGCGGCGGCTTTTGGGCGAATATCGACGTTGCGAAAAGAAAAATCGACAGGACGAAAATGGGGAGAGATGATCTCATGGTTTTTATCAGAGGTTCGGTCGGGACCACTGGTCCCGGCTCGTTGTTGTTATTTCTGCGTTTCGTCGTAGCGGCGGGCGTTTTCGAGGAACTTTTCCAACGGGACGTCATTAAATAAATGCTGCCGCCATTCGGTGTAGTCGAACGGCTCACGTTGGATGAGCGCCACGAAACGCTCCGCTTCGACGATCCCCAAGTGTTCCGCGAGGACGTTCATGCCATCGCATCGCAATACCGTGTCAGTTCGCATGGAGTCTCCTTTCGATAAACGTCATCGGATTGACGACCTGAATTTCCGGAACGCTTTTGTTCAAAACCCGCTTGTCCGTCGTGATGAAGTACTCCGCTCCACACAAAACGGCACAAGCGATATGCGAGGCGTCCGCCTGTTTCAATCCGAGTTGCATTAACGATTTCGTCTTTTCGGCCATCGTTGCCGAGTAACCGCAATACAGAACGGCCAAATGTCGCCACGCCTGAATCCGTTCCCGTCTGTCGGCAAAAGGATTGAAACTGTTTTCGTAATCCAAGACGAACGACCAAATCAATTCGAGCTTGCGGTCTTTCACGAGTTCCTGAATATGGAGCTTCGCATCGGCTTCCAACCGCACCTCGATCCGTCCCTGATCGTCGAATGGGCGATTGTAACAGCAAATGTCGAAATAGATACGTTTCATGAGTTCGGTCGGGAGCACAGGTCCCGGCTCGTTGTTGTGCGTTAACGACTTTTCCAGAGGGCGGCGACGATTGCCGAGGCGGCGACGAACTTCGCGATGTCAAGACCCATGAACGGTAAATATCCGAACGTAAAACCTCGTTCGACACTTCCGAGCACGACGCTCAACCACAACACGCCGAACACGAAAATCGTTTGGTGCGCAACGGCAAGGAACGGCAAAACCGTCCAGAAATCGCGGTCTTTGCCCCGCTCGGCGGCGTATCCGGCGATCCAGGCGGCGGGAAGCATTCCGAACAGATATCCGGCCGTCGCTCCCGTGAACGTCGCCGTGAAAACCGGCAGACCGCAAAGTCCCTCCGCGAGATACGTCAGCACGGCAAGCGTTCCGAGTTTTCGTCCCAACATGACGCCGAGGAGCAGTACGACGAGCGTTTGGAACGTCATCGGAACCGGTCCGATCGGAATCGCGACTTTCGCCGAAGCGGTCAACAACAGCGAACCGCCGAGGACCAACAATGTTTGCGTTGCGAACGAGGAACGGTCGACGATGAAATCGACCAAAAGTTGACGTTGCGGAATCGATTGCTCTTTCATGGTTGAACGGTAAATTTGATTTTTTTGATTTTTTCCTGCGGCAACGCGGCTTGCATGGCACGGACGAGTTCCGCTTGTTGAAACGAAAGCTCTTGAACGAACGCGGGATGCGGCACCGAAATTTCGAGGATTCCTCGACGCAAGCCGACCACTCGGCTGATTTGGGGATCGTTATACGGCGGTCCGACCGCTTCCTTCCATGCGGCGTCGATCTCCTCGACGCTCCGCCGATTCTGGAGGCCGTATTTGGCGATCAACTGCGGCAGGAGGTCGCCGAGTTTCGACAAACCCGCCGGCAGCGAAGCGGTTGTCCGTTTGCTCCGTTTTTTCATGGAATTTGACCGGAATGAATGCCGTGTAATTGGTCTTTATTATACCAGTTTCAACGGGGTTCAACAAGCCGCGACAAAAGGTAGGCGACCGACCGCCGGGCGGTCGCGTGCGGTACTCCGCACAGGATGCCGCTCACAGGGTTCGAGCCCGGAGTACCGGCCGTTGCCGCCCGGCGGTCGGCAACCTACCCACTCCATGTAAAAATTTGCCGATTGCGTTGAATTTTCCAGAAAATCCGATAAAAGTCCCCAGTCGGATCGCCAAAGTGCCGAAAAGAGAAATAGGATTACACTATCGGCCCGCCTTGATCGCCGTCTGGGTAAAATGAATAATTTAGACAAAATGATTTTGCTCTTTTTCCTTGCAGCCATGCTGCTGTTGCCGGTATGGGGAACGGCTGCGGAGCCTTGGGGTTCCGCGATGGTCAAGGAGAAAAAATTCGATTTCGGTCGTGTCGCCATCGGTTCGGATACCGTGCACCGATTCACGATCACGAATGTTTACGAACAAGATGTTCGTTTGGTCGACATCCGTTCTTCGTGCGGCTGCACCATTCCGTCATTGACGAAAAAAGTTCTCAAGTCGATGGAAGCGGGGGAAATCGTCGCCCAGTTCAACACGAGCGGCCAAATCACCCGGGACAAGAGCGCAACACTCACCGTCGATCTCGAAACGGTCGTCAACGGCAAGGTGCTGCGCGACGCGGTGCAGGTTCACGTCTCCGGATATATTCGTCCCGATGTCGTGCTGACGCCGGGAATCGTCGAATTCGGCTCCGTTCCCGAGGGAAAGCCGGTCGTCCGTACCGTGATGCTTGATTACGCCGGTCGGAACGATTGGGCGCTGACGAAAGTCGAACGGAACAACACGTTCGTTCATGCCCGCGCGGAGGAAGTCAAACGGCAGCACGGCGAGGTTTCGTATAAAATCACCGTTACGCTCAAGCCGAACGCGCCGGTCGGATACGTTCGGGACGCGCTGCGGTTCATTACCAACGAAGTTGCGCCGGGAGCGTCCGAACCGTCGGAAATCGCGCTGCCGATCCAAGGATTCGTCATGTCGCCGATCCACGCGAAACCGTCGCCGTTCATGGTCGGAATCGTGTCCGTCGGCGAAAATGTTTCGAAAACGATCGTCGTTCGGAGCGACTCGCCGTTCAAGATTCTCGATGTTTCCACGAACGACAAGCGGTTCCGATTCACCTACGCGGATCAGGAAAGCCCGATCCAAATCGTCGCTGTTCTGTTTTCCGCCAAGCGCGGCGAGCCGGGACCGGTCGATGAGAAAATCGTGATTCGTACCAACTTGCGGGATCAGGAATTCGTTTCCCTTGATGCGCATGGAATGCTGGTTCCCAAGGAAAACGTTACGGCTTCGCCTCCCGAATCGTCCCCCGCCGTTTGGCGGGACAACGCTCCTGTTTTGGAATCACCGTCGGTTTCGGCCGACAGACCGCCAAGCGGATTTCGTCCGCAGTTGAGCATGCGGCTCGTTGACGAAGAACCGAAACAAGATTCTTGGCGGGAATCGATCGAGCCCCTTTCGACCAATGCGTCGATCCGTTTCGAATCAACGGCGGGCGAAACGTCGTTCTCTTCGCAAACGCCGACAACGGAACCGACACGCCCGAACGGCGGTATCAAGTTCGGACGTCCGAAATCGACCGGCGACGCCGCAACAGTAGCGTTCGAAACCGTTGCGGAACCGCCCAAAAAGGTCGCCTTCCGCGTTCCGTCGCTGCCGGAGCGTTCGAAAGCCGATTCGGACGAAACCGTGGTCCGGTGATTCAGGCGTTGTATTTCTTCGCCGCTGAATTATATTGGAAGGCGTTCAACTTTTCACAACCCATTTCCGAGAACATCATGCGCGCCAAAGTCCAATGGTATCACGAACAATTCACGAAAATCCTTGCGTCGTTCGACCTTGACGCCCTAGCGAAAGCATCGGAACTGGTCGGTCAGGCCTATGCCGCCGACAAGCAGATTTTCACGGCGGGAAACGGCGGCAGCGCGGCGCTGGCGGTTCATCTGGCGGCGGATTTCGGCAAGAACGTCGCCGGTCCGAACGACAAGTATCCGCGCATCCTGTCGCTCTGCTGCAATTCGTCGACGCTGACGGCGCTCGGCAACGACTGCGGTTACGAAAACGTGTTTTCGTTACAACTCCGCAATCTGATGAACCCCGGCGACCTGGTGATCCTGATTTCGTCCAGCGGCAACTCGCCGAACATCATCGAAGCGGCGAAGTACGCCAAGGCAGGGGGCGCGACCGTCCTCGGACTCAGCGGTTTCAGCGGCGGCAAGCTCAAGGAACTCGCCGACGTCAGCCTGCATGTTCCGTGCGACGTGTACGAATTGGTCGAAGACGCCCATTCGTTTTTCTGTCACACGATCGTTTGCGCCTGCAAGCGACCGCGATAACCGTTCATCCGGCGACCTGTTTCGGACTGTTTCAACGCTTGAGCCGTTCGGCAATCGTTTGCAGGGTGTCGACCGTCTTGCGAAGTCCTTCCGAAGCATGTTGCGTGTCGATCGTCGAGTCGATATTTTGCGACGATATTTGATCGACTTCCCGGAGTGATCCGCGAATCCGGGTCGTTCCGGTCGCCTGTTCTTTCGACGCCGATGCAATCGCCCCGACCAGCACCGTCGCCTTGGCGACATGTTCCATAATGGTGTTCAAGGCGCTTCCCGTCTGATTCGCGACGTTGACCCCTCCCTCGATTTGCGTATTGCTCTGGACGATCAATTCTTCGGTTTCCTTCGCCGCTTTCGCGCTCCGAGAAGCGAGATTGCGAACTTCTTCAGCGACGACGGCGAATCCTTTCCCGTGCGTTCCCGCCCGCGCCGCTTCGACGGCGGCGTTCAGCGCCAGCAGATTCGTCTGGAACGCGATGTCGTCGATCGTCTTGATCACTTTTCGCATGTTTTGTGCGTTATCGTGGATGCGGTTCATCGCCTGAATCATTTCCTGCATCCGCCGTTGTCCCTGTTGGGCGGCGTTTTTCGCGTCGGCGGTCAGATGGTTCGCCTCGTCCGCTTTTTGGGCGTTGTCGTTGGTTTGTTCGCTCATCTGATCGATTTCGCGCGAGACCATTTCCAGTTGTCCCGCCTGGTTTTTGACCCCTTGCGTCAGCGATTCGGTCGCGTCGCGGATCGACTTGCTGCTTCCGATCGTCTGGTCGACGATATCGCTCATTTCGTTGGCGAGTCGCAACACCTTTTCCCGGTCGTCGACATTACGAAAAATTTCGACGATGCCGTCCCGCCGACCGTTGCGGTCGGTAATGTATTGAGCGAAAAGATCCCAGTTCGATCCCTCGAATTTCGTCCAGCTTTCCTGTTTGCCGCTCGAAACGAGAAGACGGATTCCGCAATTGTCGAACTTGAACCCGATCAGACTCTTCCAAACGTCTTCATTGGAACGTCCGACGCTGTCGTCGAGGCCCCGTTTCAAAATTTTCACGGCCGCGGCGTTCACGAACGTCGTTTTCATCTCCATATCGACGACGCCGATCGGATCTTTCAGGGCGTCCAGAATTTGCCGATACCAAAAATCCCTGGCGAGAATCGACCGTTTGATCAATCGGGAGAAAATCAATCCGGCCAGCAACGAGAGTACGAACACCATTCCACCGACTTCCACGGAGCGAAGCAGCACCGTCCCGAAGCTTTCGTCGGACGCCTTCACGAAACTCTCCGTTCCGTGTTGAATGACTTTGGTTTCATCGTCTCCGGCTTGCGACATGCGACCGAGCATTCCGGCGATTTCCGTTTGCGCTTCGTTGCGGGGTTTCATGAGCTGGGAGAGCGGCGAAGCAACGGCGACGGTCCATTTTTTTGAAAAACCACCGAATTGGACCGGAACGTGAACGACGAGCATCTCTTCCGAGGCCTCGCCGGAAATCACGTCGCTCGTGTATTCCGCAGATTTTCCTTGAACGACGTATTCACCGGTCGTTTTGAATGTCGGCAATTCGGCCAAGTCACGAAATGTTTTTATTTTCTCGCCGGGATTCTCCGGGTCGTCCTCGACATGGAAAAGAACTTTTTCGTTCGGATGAAAGGCGATCTTACCCCCGGGGGTGAACAACATGGCGAAACCGCCGAACGGTTTATTATTGGCGACGATCTTCGTCAAATCGCTCATCAAGACGTCAATTCCGGCGACGCCGACCGTTTTGCCGCCGACTTTCAACGGAATCGCGAACGATGTCACCATATCGTTTCCTTCGAGATAGGGATCGAGGACGACTTCCTCCCCTGTTTCGAACGCCTCCAAATAGTACCGGGAATCGGCGATCCGCCAATCGTCGAGAATCCCTTGCTTGATTGCTCCCTCGCTCCGGAAAAACCAGGGAAGGAAACACCCTTGCGAAACGTAGTCCTTGTTGTTGACCGGAACTCCTTCATCGATCTTTTCCTTGCCGACGAACTGGGAATCGAGAGCGTCAAAGCTGTTCGGTTCCCAGCCGACCCAAATCGCGTGAATGGACGGATTTCGTTGGATAAACCCACGCAGCAGGTTTTCGACCTTCTCGCGGGACGGTTTCTCGCCTCGTTCTTCCGCCGCCTGTTTTTCCAGCAGAAGAACATGCGCGATCGTTCGGATGGAACTGAAGGGAACGTCCATGCACGCCTTGATCTGGTTGGCGATCTCGTTGCCGACATTGCTCAACTGTGAATTCGCCGACGCTTCCGTGATTCGTCCGATCCGTTCGCCGATCTGCTTGAGATCGGTTTTCAAACCGGTGAACGTCTTTTCGCTCGTCGTCTGCACTTCGGAGGAAACCGAACGAAAAACCGCTTGGTTCGACGCGGAGATATTCCGAAGTCCGTGCACGAAAACCGCCGTCAACAGAACGACGATGACCAACGAGAGGAGGGCGAAAACGACGACGACGAGACGACTGATTCGCATGACGGTCCCCAACCAAGTTGAATTTTGTCCGTTATCGACAACGGCTCACTGTGCTTCGAATGACGCCCCAATGAATGCGGCACCCCTTTTATAGAATCTTTTTCAGAGATTGTCAAACGGACAACGTCCGAATTGTGAAAAGGAGAAATCCCCAAGTTCCGCAGCATCGCCGAACCCGGGGCCTTGAAGAAAGCAATTCGAACGAAATTACTGTTCTGGTTTTTCGGTCAGCGCACAGGCGAAGTCGAATTGGACCGACACTTTACCGTTTACCGTGACTTTCGCGCGGAGAAAAAAGACGCCGGCCATCTTTTCGCGGAACTTGACTTCCATGTGAATCGTATCGCCGGGAAACACCATCTGCTTGAAGCGAACCTCTCCCATCTTGGCGACGACGGGAACCACGCCTTTAGCGGCGATATTATCGTCATCGAAGATTTTCGTCAACAGAATCGCGCCGGCCTGCAGCGCCGCTTCGCATTGCAACACGCCGGGAACGATCGGATAGCCGGGATAGTGTCCCCGGAAGAAATCTTCCTTGCCGGTGAACGTCTTTTTGCAGATGATATGCTTCTTGTCACATTCGACGATCTCGTCGATGAACAAAAACGGATCCCGATGCGGTATCGCCGCCTGAACTTCCGAGAGCTTG
The DNA here is from genome assembly GCA_031549705.1 of Thermoguttaceae bacterium. Classification (GTDB taxonomy): domain Bacteria; phylum Planctomycetota; class Planctomycetia; order Pirellulales; family Thermoguttaceae; genus WRKP01. Next base: position 15,472 of record JAVBPI010000028.1, on the reverse strand, counting down.
TCCATATAAAAATCGTGGTTCGGTTATGGTAGCCGGAAGCGAAGGGTATTCCCGCAGCGCCCGGTTGGAAGCGTTCAACATGTTCAAACCGGGCGCTCTCGCCGCCGTATTGTTTTTCGGCGGCTTCGCTTCCGGCTACCAATCGGCTACGCTCCGAATTTTCCGAGTCGTCCGGCGTGTCCCATGGCGAGCGCCATGAGGTATTGCGCTTCGAAATGTCCGAGGCCGCCGCAACAGCAAGCGCGTTCGGAGTACTCGGTGCAACCGTCTGTCCGAGCGAGGTCGGAAACGATCATTGTCGGCACCGGATGGAAACTGTGCGACGCCATTTTCGCCGGGGTGCTGTGGTCGCCGGTCACGATCAGACACGCCGGTTTCAGGGCGGCGATTTGCGGCATCACTTTATCGAGTTCTTCGATCATTTTGACCTTGGCGTCGAAATCACCGTCTTCGCCGCGGCTGTCGGTGTACTTGAAATGCAGGAAGAAGAAATCGTAATCGTTCCACGCCTTTTTCAGCGTGTCGACTTCTTCCTGGAGCGTCGCCGGGGTGCCGACGAGCGTCATTCCGGCGAGGCTCGCCAATCCTTTGTACATCGGATAGACCGCGATGCACGCCGCTTTCAGACCGTAGAGCTCTTCGTAGCTCGGCATGTGGGGCTTTTTGGCGAAACCGCGCATCGTATGGCAGTTCGCTTTCGGCTGATTTTTGAGGATCTCGACAGCTTGGCGATGAAATTCCTTCGCGATTTCAGCGGTCTTTTGGCTCTTTTCATCGTGAGCGACCGGATCGAGCACCGGAACGCCGGTTTTCTGCGGATCGGTGTCCGCAACGGCATCGCCGAGTCCCTCGCCCCGGAAAACGACGACGAAACGGTGTTCCTTGACCGGTTCGACGAAGATTTCGACGCCGGGAATCTTGATCGCCTTGAGCGTTTCGACGACTTTCGCGCTTTCTTCCGTCGGAATGCGCCCCGCACGGCGGTCGGTGATCTTGCCGGAAGCGTCGACCGTGCAGAAATTGCAGCGGATCGCAACGTCTTTATCCGTCAGGGCGAATCCGATTCCGGCGGCTTCCAAAGCACCGCGACCGATCACGAACTTCAGCGGATCGTATCCAAAAAGCCCGAGGTGTCCGGGACCGCTTCCCGGCGTGATTCCCGGCTTGATCGGCGTGGAGAGACCGAGAACGCCGACCTTGGCGAGGGCGTCGAGATTCGGCGTTTTCGCCGCTTCGAGTTCGGTCGGTCCGCCCGGCGTCATCGGCAAGCCGCCGATACCGTCGGAAACCACCATCACGATTTTGCCGTCTCCCGATTCCCGAAGTTCTTTAATCAGATCGTGAATGTCCATCATGTCTCTCCCATCAAATGATATTCGACAATGCAATAATTCTTCGACACCGTTTCAATTATATCACCGTTCAGGGGTTTCGAAATAGGGGGACGAAACAAGGAGCGACCGGCGACGCTCTCTCCATGGGGTCGGTGAACGCCTTGTCCTTGAAGCCGTTGCGAAAGGATTGCGCTTCGTTCCACGCGCACACTTTCCATGACGTCATCGGATGCGTGAAAGAGCTGAACGAAGGGGACGTCGGCCGATCTTCTACCGTTGCGATGTCGGCTCCAGAAACGACGCGAGTTTCCGAGAGCGAACGGGATGTCGAAGTTTTCGAACCGCTTTCGCTTCGATTTGGCGAACCCGCTCACGGGTTACGGAGAAGATTCTCCCGACTTCTTCCAAGGTGTAGACCGATCCGTCGACGAGTCCGTACCGCAATCGGATGATCTCACGTTCTCGTTCCGTGAGCGCTTGCAGGGCGTCGTTGATTCGGGCGGCCAGCGTTTCCTGGGTCAGGAGGGTGTCGGGATCCTCTTGCTTCGTGTCTTCAACGAAATCGCCGAAGGAGTTTTCTTCGAAAGGACCGACCGGTTGGTCGAGGGAAATCGGCTGCCGTCCGACTCGCACGGCTTGCGCAACTTCTTCGCAAGACATGTTGCACAACTCGGCGGTTTCTTCCAGCGTCGGCGGCGTTCCGGAACGGAACGTCAGATCGCGAGAAACCCGCCGAACTTTGTTCAACGTTTCGAGCATGTGGACCGGAATCCGGATCGTTCGGCCGTTGTCGGCGATGGCTCGATTGATCGCTTGCCGAATCCACCAGGTCGCATAGGTCGAAAACTTGAAACCGCGTGCCAATTCGAATTTGTCGACCGCTTTCATCAAGCCGGTGTTTCCTTCCTGGATCAGGTCGAGAAAGCTCAGGCCGCGATTCCGGAATTTTTTGGCGATGGCGACGACAAGCCGTAGATTTCCAGCGCAGAACGAACTTTTCGCGGCGTCGTAAGCTTGTTGCAACTGTTCGGCCTTGGGAAGCCGACGGTTAATCGACGCCGGAGTTTCCTGCGTGAGTCGCATCAACGAGCGCAATTTGGTCCGTTCCCGTTGCAGGGTTTCGCGTGTTTCGTCCGGCTTGAGCTCGGCGTTCCGTTTCAGTTCTTGAATTCGGCTGCGCAGCGCGATCATCGTTCGACCGATCTTCGCCAATCGTTTGAAGCACGGGTTCAGCAATTGCATGCGCAACTGCAACTCGTCGACCAACCGGACGGCGCGGCGGCGGCGAGACCGCAATCGCTTGGCGGCGGCTTGTCGTTCGGTTTTCGTTGCGGAACGAGAAATCGAGACGCGAAAGTCGGTCCGATTCCGTTGAACGATTTTCTTCAGTGTTTCCGCATTGACGGCGATCATTCTGGCGAGATGCTTTTTCTGCGTCAGATTCGACACGGAAACGTCGACGGTGCGGTCCAAACGCTGTTTTCCGGACAAAACCCGTTGCAGAATTTGTCCGATTTCACGCAGGACATAATCGGAGGAGAGCGCGAACATCCGAAATGCCCGCCTTGCGGCGGCAACTTTTGCGGCGGCGGCTTGCTCTTCTTTTGGGCTCAACAACGGGAGACGTCCCATTTGCGACAGGTAGACACGAACCGGGTCGGAGAGAGAGTCCGATTCCCAATGGTCCGCCCCGTCATCGGCGTCCGGGGTTTGTTGCCAGTCCGCATTGAGTTCGTCTCCTTCGATTTCCTGAAGAAGGGCGACCGGGTCCGACAGCGGTGATTTTCTCTTTCGGTTCCGTTCCCAGTCCGCAACGTCATCGCCGAAGCGGAATCCTTGGGGAATCCGTTCGCCGAACGTCTGTCGGAAGTCGAGATTGTTGGGAGCGAATTGGATCATCATGGCAACACCTGATTTTGAATTGCCTGAAGAAACGACGAAAGAAGCACGAACCAACGCAGATAATGCATGTTTCGTGCCAAACAGGCGAAATCCACCCCGCCGGAAAAGTGCTTTTTTCAAGAATTTTCGATCCTTTTTCACACGCCCGTTCTTTAAAAAAACACGATGTGTATCATTTTGCACATTTGTCGACCGAAAAGGGGTTCGATGAGGCAGAATGATGCACTTTTCGGTTTTGTCGGAAAAAAAGACGCACCGTGAAATCGAAGGAAAGATCATCCTTGATTTTTCGGCTTCAAGACTTCGGTTTACCGCGAGAAATTGCGGTTGAGGACGACGGTTCCGCCGTTCAACTCGTATTCGTCGCAGGAAAAACGAAAATTGCCGATCAACTCCGAAGGGTCACGGAAGAATCGGCGCAGCTTGTTGTCGACGTCCGGTTTGAGGACGAAATCCGGCGGCTGCACGGCGTGTGAAGAAACCAGGATGACCAGGAATCGGCCCGGATCCTCGAATGTTACGGAAAACTTTCCCGAGGCGTCGGCGTGCTGGATCTTACCACCGAGTTCCTCGATCTGCTGCTCGATGTCGCTTGCCGGAGACTCCACGCCGTCCTGAACCCGGAGCCCCTTCACACGCAAGGGAATGTTGGGGATCCGATCGATTCGCAAAAAGAGAGCCAACGCATCGGCGTCCGGCAACGTTCGATCGTCCGGTGTGTCGAATGCCAGCTCCCCGGCGACAACGGTGTTCTTCGCCGGTTCTTTTTTTCGTGCGCTATTGATCGCCGCCGGATGGTTCGTCGTCAAAATTCGCTCGACCGCATAACCGAAAAGCGTTCCGAGGAGGAACACGACCGCGAAGGAGGCCACCAGGGAAAACCGCGTTTTCGGGTTGCTCCAAAGTCGGTTTCCGGCCTCGAACAGCGTCGAGGGAGCTTGTTCCGAGGCCGCGGCTTGTCTTCCCGCATCCCGGAGCGGCGCCCGATAGCGCGGTCCTTCAGGCGTGGAACCGTCTTCCGGAAGATCGGTCCAGAGCGACTCCAACCATTCGTCGACCTGTTCGGTGTCGACTTTCGAAAGGTCTGCCAGCGGTGCCGCCGGTTGCGACGCCGGTGTCTGTTGTGCTTCCTGCTTTCGAGCCAACGGTTTCGACAACGTTGCTTGCGGAGCGGTCGGGTTCAAAATCGTCGACGCTTCCGCTTGGGGTGCCGCACCGTATTTTTTTTCCTTCATCCGCCGATAAAGCGCCTCGGCTTGCGGGTCGGAAGCGAACGGCACCTCGATTCTGTTTCCGCAATCGGGACAGACGACCGATTTCCCGACCATCTGCGCCCCGATCTTCATCATCAGGTTGCAGTGCGAACAAAAAAATCGGATCGGAGACGGCATGTTTTGTGAAAGGCTCGAACTTCCGTCCCCTCTCCCTCCGGGAGAGGGTTAGGGTGAGGGGCTCTGTGGTTGGAATTAAGGAAAAGTACATGAAAATTCATTACCTCTTTTCCTTGTTTGCTTATTCGTTTCCGTCAATCAATGTCGAACGCCCCTCACCCTACCCCTCTCCCGAGGGAGAGGGGAGAGAACGCAACGTGTTTTCAAACTTCAGTGCCTCTCACCCCTCGGATTATTCCGTAATTCCGGGTATCCGAAATTTCGCGCAGAGGTCGGCGATTTCGTGACGGATTTTTGCGGCTTCGGCGTCGATGTTCTTGATGTTCTTGCAAACACGGTCGATCCAACCGGCGACGAGTTCCATTTCGGGCTCTTTCATTCCCATGCTGGTCAGTGCCGGCGTTCCGAGACGGACACCGCTTGTCACGAACGGGCTCCGATGGTCGCCGGGAACCATGTTGAAGTTGCCGATGATTCCCGACTTCGCCAGCGCAGCGGACGCTTCCTTGCCGGTGAATTCTTCCTTCCGGAAGTCGATGATCAACAGATGTGTGTCGGTTCCACCGCCGGCCAAAGCGTACCCACGGCTCAACAACCCTGCGGCAAGCGCCTTGGCGTTTTTCGCGACTTGGGCACCGTACGCCTTGAATTCCGGCGTCAGCGCTTCCTTGAACGCCGTCGCCATTCCGGCGATGATGTGAAGATGCGGTCCCCCCTGCAAACCGGGAAAAACAGCGCGGTCGACGCGTCCCGCCAAATCGAACTTGCTTTCCGGAAAGTACTTTTCCTTGAATCGGTCCGCTTTTTTCGACAGAATGAAACCGGCTCGCGGTCCTCGCAACATTTTGTGGCTCGTGCTGCTGACGATGTCGCAGTACGGCACCGGATCCGGATGCACTCCGGCGACGATCAACGCGTTGATGTGGGCAATGTCCGCGACGAGATAAGCGTCGATTTCGTTGGCGATTTCCGCGAAATCCTTGTACTCGATTTTGTGCGGATACGCCGTTGCGCCGACCCAAATCATTTTCGGGCGTTCTTTCTTCGCGGTCTCTCGAATCTGATCCATGTCGAACCGGCCGGTTTCCGGACTCGGCCCGTAAGGAATCTGGACGTAATCCATGCCGGAGAAGTTGACCTTCCAGCCGTGCGTCAGGTGACCGCCGCTGGGGACCGGCATCCCCATGATCTTGTCGCCGACCTTGACCAAAGCGCGGTAAACGGCGGAGTTCGCCGGGGAACCGCTGTACGGCTGCACGTTGGCGTGTTCGGCGCCGAACAGTTTCTTTCCCCGTTCGATCGCCAGGTTTTCGACTTGGTCGACGAACTCGTTTCCTTCGTAATAACGGGCGCCGGGATACCCTTCGGCGTATTTATTGGTCAGCGTCGATCCGCATGCTTCGAGAACGCTGAACGAAGCGTAACTTTCGGACGCGATCATTTTCAGCGTGCTCGATTCGAACGCGGTCTGTTTTTGGATCAACTCGTAAATTTCCGGGTCGGAAACCTTCAAATGCGGATATCGTTCCATGGTCGTGATTTGTGGTTCGTGGTTCGTGATCGTGCGTCGGCACGTTATCGACCAATATACCGAAACGGTCGCGCTTTTCGAGGGGGGCGCGGTTTCTACCGGGAATCGTCGGAATTTTTTCCCGCCTCGAATTCCTTGATTTTTCGGTAGAGGGTTCGCTCGCCGATTCCAAGGAGCCGTGCCGCTTCTTCACGGTTGCCGCCGACGGATTGGAGCGTTTCCATGATGAAACGCCGTTCGATTTCCACGAGCGGCTTTCCGATCAATTCCTCCAACGAACCGGTTTCGTCGCTGGGCGTCGCTGAAGCCGGAACATCACCGTACGGCGTTCCGCCGACCTCTTCCGGGAGATCGTCCACGTCGATCAGCTCGTCGAAGTCGACGACGACCATGCTCTCGGAGACGTTGCGGAGTTGCCGGACATTGCCTGGCCAATCGAAGGCGAGGAGGATTTTTCGGGCCGCCGGGACGATTCCTTTGATCGCCTTGTCGTACCGCTTTGAAAAGAGCTTGATGAAATGGTCGAGCAACACCGGAATATCCGCCGTCCGCTCCCGCAACGGCGGAATTCGGATCGAAACGACTTTCAAGCGGTGATACAGGTCGCGGCGGAAGGTTCCGGACTCGACCGCTTCCTCCAGATTCCGATTTGTCGCGGAAATCAGCCGAACATTGATTTTGCGGGTCTCATTGGAGCCGACCCGTGTCACCTCACTGTTTTCGAGGACACGGAGCAGCTTGATTTGCGTCTGCATCGGCATGTCGCCGACTTCGTCGAGAAAAATGGTCCCCCCGTTGGCGTATTCGAACTTGCCGAGCCGATCCGACGACGCGTCCGTGAACGCCCCTTTGATATGTCCGAACAACTCGCTTTCCAGAATGCTCTCGCTCAAGGCGGCACAGTTGAGGGCGACGAACGGTTTGTTCTTCCGCGGACTGTTTTGGTGGATCGATTGCGCGAAGAGTTCCTTGCCGGTCCCGGTTTCTCCTTGAATCAGCACGGTTGCGTCGGTCGGGGCAATCCGTTTGAGCCGTTCGATCACGGCGAGCATTTGAGGACTGTTACCGAGAACGCCGGCGAATCCGAACTTTTCGTCGAGCCGCTGCTTCAGCTCCCGATTGACTCGTCGGAGCCGCGAACTCTCCGCCGCTTTTTCGACGATCGTTCGGAGTTGTTTCAGGTCCAACGGTTTTTGGAGATAGTTGAACGCCCCCTGCCGCATCGCTTCGACGGCGTATTCGACGGAATTATGCCCCGTCATCACGATCACTTCGGTTTCCTCGGTCTCCTGTTTGGCCGCTTTCAGGATGTCGATGCCGCTCAATTGGTGTTCGAGCACTAAATCAGTGATGATGACGTCGAAGAACGTCGTTTTGATCTTTTCGATCGCTGCGTTCTGCGAATGGACGGCAACACAGGCGGCCCCGATTTTTTCGAGGCTCATGGCAACGACTTCGGCGTGATCGGCGTCGTCGTCGACCACCAACAGAGAATACGGAGGATCGGACATGGGGGGTGTTGGGTGTTGGGAGGCGAAAAGATTCAACGCGAACGACCGAAAGCGAACTCCAAACACCTAAAACCCAACACCCCTATTCTACCATTCCCGCGTGATCGAGAAAGCCCCATTGATGGGCGAGCGGGAAAAGATCGGCGAAGCGTTTGAGCGACAGCTTTTTCAGGATCCGATATTTGAGATTGGAGACGGTTCGCTCTTCCAGATCATGTTCTTGGGCGAACTCGTACAGATCACCGCCATCGATCAGATGCTTAAAGCACGCCCATTCTTTTTTGGTGAACGAATGCAACGGGAACGAATCGCGAAATTCCTCACGGCATCGTAATCGTTTCCGATCAGCATCGTTCGACAAGAAATACTCAACGCTGGGCGCGGCGTAGAGCTTTTCCTTGGCAACGCTTTCGAGCACCTTTTGGAACTCCCGCTGTGAATCGAACAGCGTGCAGTATCCTTGAATGGAAACGTGTTCAACGATAAAACAGCAGCCGCGCCGAACCCGTTCGTCGAGCAGAATGATTTTCGCGGCGGAAAAGCGGGTTCGAAGCGAGTCGATCAGTGTTTCCATTTTCAGGAACGAGACGCCGCAAACGAGAAAAATCGGCAGCGCGTCCGGAAACGCCCCCGCAGCCTTCAACGCGGCTCGAAGGTTGTCGACGGCGAGCGTTTTCACAAAGAGCCGCCGCTGCCGCAACGACACGAGGATGCTTTCCGCGAGAAACAAACGGGGTTCGAGAACGATCAAAACGCGAGGAGCTACCATGATACTGATTCGGATTGGGGGTCGTCGATGTTGTCGATTCTCCTCTCTATCGTGTTTCGCGGTGTCAGCTCTCTGTCACCGCCAATCGATTTTGGGAGTGTTTTCGGGAAAATTTGTTTCCGTGATGGTCGGAAACGCCCCAATTCGATGACATCACGACGCTCGCCGGCCGCCATGGGGCTTCCGTGGCGTTGCCGAAACCTGATTTTCCGAAAAATTCAACAAATCCTCTCCGACACGAAAGAATAACCTATAATGGGTGGGCGAATTCTCGCATGTCGGAGGCGTTATGTTGGTCGTACTCTTCAAAATCATCTTGCTGAACGTGATTCCGTTGGCGGAAGGCTTCCTGTTGGCCGTCTTGCTGCGGGAGCAGTATCGAAACAGGATGACGGTCGCGGCAGTATCGATCAACGGCGATGCAACCAAGGAAATGATCGAAACGCTCGGTGGAGTCGAGCACTTCGAACCGATGAACCCTCCGACGGTCGAATCCAAGCTCATTCCCCCCGAAAAAACGGAAAATAAAGAAGAGTCCGTTCAATCGGAGCCGACCGCCCAGCCGGACACGGAAACAACCACGGAAGACGATCAGGTTGCTCCGCCGTCGGATCAAGAGCTCCCGCAACCGTCGATGGAAGAGACGGAGCCGTTTCCTGAAAATCATCCGGCGGACAGCGAGATGGGGGGCCTCATCAACGACATTCTGGACGATCAGGTTTTCGAAGCGGAATTGGACGACGTCGGTTTTCCGATGCACGAAAACGAATCGTACTCGGAAGAACCGGACGATTCATCGATGTTCGACGACGACATTCTTGCGCGTGCCATGGGAAACGAGCCGTTTCGTTCGGAAAGCATTGACGTTACGGATTTCTCGGCGGATGATTCGCCGGGAAACGTCGGAGGAATCTCGTCGTTGGCCGTCGAGCTGCTCGGCGAGGATTTCGATTTCGAGGCGGCCCTGAACAAATTCGACGAAATCATGAACAGCCGCACGATCCCCCCGGATGTTCCCCCCGTCTCGGAAGAAAATATCGTGTCGGAAACCGTTGAAAGTCCCGTCGAACCCGTTCAACCGGAACCCGAACCCGAACCGCCTGCCGCCCGGTTGGTGAATTTGGGAAACGATATTTATCGAGCCGAATCCGATTTCTTCGCCGACGCCGTGGAATTGCACGCTACGACGACATTCAGTTTCATCCGGGCGACGTTTCCCGACGGGGCGGTTGAAACGAGTTTCGCCTGTCCCGATCCTTCGCAGTTTTCGCCGGGACGTATTTTCGTATCGGATTCACCGCCGATGCTTCCCAAAAAAACGAAACGTCAAAAAACAGCCTGAAAACGACATGTTCCGGATATTCCAACCGCACCTTCGAGTCGAAAACGTTACGGAATTGACGCCGGAATTGCTCTGGGAGCACGGCATCCGTTCGCTCCTTCTCGACGTCGACTGTACGTTAAAACATTATTTCAGCTCCGAGTTGCCGCCGGACGTTTCCCGTTGGCTCGAATCGATGAAACGGGCGGGCTTTCCCATCTGCCTGATTTCGAACGGCCGCAGTGCCCGCATCGGGAAGTTCGCGGAGTCGGTCGGGCTCCCGTACATCGGCTCGGCGATGAAACCGTTGCCGTGCGCTTGCCGAAAAGGAATGAAACGAATGGGATTCGACAAGAAGTCGACCGCGATGGTCGGCGACCAGGTCTTTTCGGACGTTCTCGCCGGAAAGTTCGCCGGGGTCTTCACGATTCTCGTAACGCCGCTCGGCCCGGAACACGAACCGTGGTTCGCCCGGATGAAGAGACCGTTCGAAAAACTCGTCCTCGATTCCGTGGAGAAATGATCACGCCGTATACCGTGCGAGCATGTTTTCGAGGATGCCGCTGTCGATCGGTTTGCTGATGAAATCGTTCATGCCGGCGTCGATGCATTTTTCACGGTCGCCGCTCATGGCGTTGGCGGTCATCGCAATCACGGGGATCGACGGATTCCGGACGCCGGAATCCTTCTGCCGGAGATTTCGTACGCATTCGAATCCGTCCATGACCGGCATCTGGCAGTCCATGAAGACGAGGTCGAAATCTTTCGCGCGGAGCTGTTCCAGGGCGAGGAGTCCGTTTTCCGCGACGGAAACGTCGTGCCCGAGATGACGCAAGAGAGCCGTGGCGACCATGATGTTGACCTTGACGTCTTCGACGAGCAGGATGCGAAGACTTTTCGCCGTCGATTTCGCAACGACATCGTTTTTCGTAACAGCCCGGGTTTCGGCGTCGGCAACATCGAACGGAATGGAGAAGCGGAAACACGATCCTTTTCCCGGCGTGCTTTCGACATGAATGTCCCCCCCCATCAGGTTGACGAAGTTTTTGACGATCGCCAATCCGAGTCCCGTGCCGCCGAATTTCCGCGTGATCGACGAATCCGCTTGTGAAAACGGATCGAAAAGCGTCGGAAGGTATTCGGGGGAAATGCCGATTCCGGTGTCGGCAATCTCGAAAAACAGACGACACCGCGACTCGTGCGTTTCCGCACGGCACCGGATCGTGACGCACCCCTTCGACGTGAATTTGACGGCGTTGCCGAGAAGATTCAACAGGATCTGCCGCAATCGTCCGCCGTCGCCGAGCAGTGTCGACGGAATCGTCGGATCGATGTTCCGTTCGAATCGTAACGATTTTTCCCGGGCGGCGAATTCCAAGGTCCGGGAAACGTCGTCGATGATTTGCAGCGGCTGGAACGGATGCGGCGACAGCACGAATTTTCCCGACTCGATTTTCGAAATGTCGAGAATGTCGTTGATGATCGAAAGCAACGAACGGGCGCTTCCCTGGATGTGCTCGACGTATTGCGCTTGTTGCGGATCGAGCGCGGTTTTGGAGAGGAGGTCGGACAACCCGATCACGCCGTTCATCGGGGTTCGGATTTCGTGACTCATGTTCGCCAGGAACGAACTCTTGGCCCGGTTGGCGGCCTCGGCGGCTTCTTTTTCGGAACCGATGAGCACGGCTTGCGCGATACTTCGGCGCAACGTCCCGGTCATGCGATTGAAGTTTTGCGCCAAGTCGACCAATTCCTTGCCGAACGAACTCTCGATCGCGATTTGGTGGTCGAATTGTCCGTCGGCAACCGCGTTCGTGGCGACCCCCAGACGCTTCAGCGGAACGATCATCCGGCGGTCGACCTGCCAGAAAAGATAGACGCTCAAGAGCAGCAGGCCGAACAGGAAGAGTAACAACGTGCTTTGAAAATGAGCATTGGCGTCGTTGTACGCCGTTTCTTCGGGAGTGATGCAAAGAAGGATCCAACCGGTCGCCGGAATTTGAATCCCTTCCGTCCAGAGCGTTTCCGCCTGATTCCTCCCCGGAAGAATCCGGGACAGCTCGGGGAAATACATCCCCTCGCTGTCGATCTGACGTTGTTGTAAAACGTCGGCGTCGGTAGTGGGCGAAATGTTCCGGAGGTGGGCGGTGAGTCGGCTCCAATCGACTTTTTCATCGGCCCGAACGACATCGTCGAATTTCTTCATGATGAGTTTTTCGTTCGGATGCGAAATGATCAAGCCTTCCGCACTGAGCAGGACGAAGCGGCCCCCCTGGAACGAATGGTCGTTGAGAAATTGCCCGATCCAGTCGGTCGTGACGTCGCATGTCACGACACCGGCGAACTTTCGTTGGACGAAAAACGGCGCCGAGTAGGTGCACATCAAAACGTCGCCGCCCCCTTCGTCGAAATACGGAGCGCTCCAGAGTCCCGGTTCGATCCGGGGAAGTTTCGCATGTTCCGTCGTTTCGTTCGTAAACGTGATCGGAGCCGTTTCTTGCGGATCTTCGGCGTATTTTTTCTTCGGATTGTCGTACCAATCCCATCCGGCGAAATAATCGTACTCGTTGGCGGGATTGAACATCATGTTCGAAACGGCCCCTTTGTGAGCTGCATCACGCCAGACGTACGGGCTGCAATACTTTTCCTTCGGATCGTAAACGAACGGCTCCCAAGCGATGGCGTTGCCGTAAATCGTCGGATTTTCGGCGAGCATGGCGTACTGGAACGAAAGCATCGCGTCGACATTGTGCGGCTTGTGGATCGTGATCGCCAGCGCCGTTTGATCCGGAAACCGCGACATCATCATGAGATGATGGTTGAGCGTTTTCGCGCGGGTTTTGACTTCGTGGACCATCCGTTCCCGCATCGACCGGGCCGCTTCGTAACGAGTGGTGAAATAACTCTGTGCGATCAGGATGCCGAAGAGTACCAACACGGGAAGCCCGACAATGAGCGCAAAAGCGAGCCGCAACGAATGGGAAGAGCGAAAAGATTGGCTCTTGGGGGGAGTGGATGGAGAAGGTAGGATAAAGTCGGACATCGAACACTCGATTTTGTTGCGGGACCAATCATCGTATCTCGTCCATTTTACCCTTTTTTGACGGAAAGGTCAAGAAAAACCTGCTTTCTCGACATTTTGGAGGTCAAACGGCGTTCGGCGTGTTATCGGTAAGCCTTACCACTGATAATGTCGATGTGAACGAGAATAATGGCGGTCCGAGCCAAATGAGCAGCGGCAAAACGCTCTGCGGCGTCCCGAGGGTTCGGCCCGTTTTCCGGCGCGAACCGTTCGCAGAGTTTGCGGAGGGCGTCGAGCTTCGCGGTGTCGTCGTCGAGCAGTACGCCGTGTCCGGAAACGATCACGCTGGAATATCGAGTCGAAAACCGTTCGCGCAAAACTTCATGGTCGCCGACGACGCAAAACGAAACATGAGGATCGTGACGCAAGGAGTCGATCTTCCGACCTTCGAGAGCTCCGTGCAAAATCAGTGTACCGCCGTCGCGCACGAAATTCAGAGGTACGCCGTAAGGGGAGCCGTCGGGACTCGTCAGCGAAAGAACCCCGTACTCGGCGGCGTCGAGCAGGGCCCATGAGTCGTTGGCCGACAGCGTGCGGTCTTTCCGGCGTGGAGTCGTGTCAAGCATGGACGATTAATCGAACAAATTGTTCACGGATTCTTCGATCCGTTTTTTCCGGTGTGCCGTTTCTTCGGCGTCGACGGTGATTTTGTCGTCGGTGATATCGAGGACATCCCCTTCGTTCGCCCCTTCCGGAAGCCGGGATTTCTCGATGATCATCGACGTTTGATCGGGATTTTCGCAGACGGCGTTTTTCCCTTCGAAACGATCGATACTGACTTTCATAGGATCGCGGGTGTTTTATTGTTACGGCTTGCAGGTCCCGCACGGCGTATAATTCCTGCCGATCGCGTCTCCGACGGTCAGCGTGGTCAAGGTTCCGCTCAAGGCCCGGCAGTTGGCGCGGTGATACTTCGCGCCATTTTTTGTGACGTAAACAAGCGTGTCCGCCGAAGTGCCCGAAACTTGTGGCGTTGCCTGGGCGACGAGCATTTCGGGAGTCGGTGCCTGGAACGCCGCCAACGTCGCATACTGTCCGTTGACCGGCGGCGAATATGCTGCAAGGAGTGTTCCGTCGGTCGAAAGAATCACGGTCCCCTGTTCATCCGTACGGAAAAGGTACGATCGGGAGAGCCGATCCCAAACGGTTTTGGTCGGGTGTCCGTGGTCGTTCCCTTTACCGGCGGAAAACACGGCGACCTGCGCCCCGACGGTATTGACGAATCCAACCGACGACGACGTCGTCGAGCCGTGATGCCCGACTTTCAGGACGGTCGATTTCAACTTGTCGGGAAATCGCTGGAGCATTTCCTGTTCGGAAACCGACGTCGCATCGCCGGCCAACAGGAACGAAATGCTCCCGTAAGTGATTTTCAGCACGACGGAGAAATCGTTGACGTCCTTATATTCGTTCGAATTCGGGGCGAGACATTCCACGAGCACCGACGGGCCGAGATCGAGCGAGATTCCCGCTTTTCCTTCGGTGATGCGCATCCCCTTGCTCTGGACGGTGTCGAGAATCTGTTGATAAGTGACCGTCGTGACTTCGGTGACGCGCGGCATGACGACTTGGCCGACGCTGAACGTCTTGACGATCTTGACGAGCCCCCCCAAATGGTCGAGGTGCGGATGCGTGCCGACCACGATATCGATCTGCTCGATGCCGATCGACTTGAGATATTTCTCGGCGAGCCCGTTGATTTCGCCGCCGTCGACGAGCATTGTTTTGCCGTCCGGCGTTTGCACGAAAATGGAGTCCCCTTGCCCGACGTCGATGACATGCACCGCCAACGGAGCGGCTCCCCAAACCGTGGAGCCCATCAAAAACAACGCCAACACAAACACAACGTTTTTCATATTTATCCTCTTCGTTTAGCGCAAAGCGGCCCAAGAATACCGATTTCGCCCCAACGAAGCAAGATCAAAATTCAACGAAACCGCCTGCCGAACCGCTTGCGTTTTAGCCGTGTAGCGCGTCTCGGGTATATTTTTCCATCAAAAACGGTATACTGACGGAATGTTCAGCGTCAAACGAGTCGACATTATTTCCAACACGGCAATCATGAGATCATCATTCGCGCTTTTTTTCGCGTCGGTTTTATTTTCCGTAACACTGTTCGCCGAGGAGAAGATCGGCGTCCGTCCTTACGAAATGGTCAACGCCAACCGGACGATGGACACGCATCCGCCGTTGGTCGACTTCGAAAACCTCGAAGGTTGGACAGCGGAAACCGTGGAATCCGAAGTGGAGTTCACGCCGAGTCGGGAACAACAGCTTTGGGGGGAGCACGTCGGCAAACTGACGTACAAAAACGTCCCGACGGAAAAGAAAACGCCGACGGTCACGTTGAAACCGCCGAAGCCGATTGCAATTGGCAAAGAATTCGACTGCGTGAACCTTTGGATGTACGGCAACAATTGGGCGTGGGCGCCGAACCCGCAAACGCCGCAGGTCGCCGTAACGATTCTTTTGCAGGGGAGCACGATGAAACCGTTGCGGCTGCACCTCGGCACGGTGAACTGGACGGAATGGTTTTTACTGCACAAAAAATTGTCGCCCGAACAAATTGCTTCGTTGGGGGACGCTCCCTGTTTCGAAGGGATCGAGATTCGCGGCGGAACCAACAAGGAG
>JAVBPI010000226.1:0-15157 GCA_031549705.1 Thermoguttaceae bacterium | reverse complement strand
GGCACAACATTTGAATGTCATGTCAATCGTAACACTGGGGAAGCCCGTATAGCCCAGAATGGCTTTTTCTTCACGAATCTTTTCCGTCGCCGAATATAATTTGCATGTATAGGTTCCGTCTCCGTTAACGAGCGTGATTCCCAAATAATCACCGCAACAAAGAAATTGCGGAACGGCCCCGTCTTGTGCGGTCGCTATCTCGATCACGTCGGCAAGCGTCCCCTGCTTGACGACATAATACTTTGTTCCGGCGGGTATCCTGTCAATCGTGGCGTTTCCCGTGGCCTGATACGTCGAAAAAACGATCCAATCGGCGTGACAACATTTGAAAGAGGTTCCGGCGATAAAATCGCACGATATATTCGTGTCGATATAATCGTCGTCGACGAACCAATAGTTCCCGATTTTGTTCTCGACGCCCGACTGCTCGAATTGCACGTAACAATTATCGACCGACCAGACCGAAACGACGTTCTGGTAGGGAGCGGCGACCTTCGAACTTACATAAACATCGTCGCGGTTCTGGAGCGTCTTGATTTTCGGACGAAATAACTTGACTTTGCCGCCGACGTTCGCGGCGATTCTTTGCGTTGTAAAAATCCAGTCTTTGACGTAGTTCGCTTCGTATCATACCGCCAACTCGATTCGTCGGCCTTTTGAATGCACCCCGAAAACGACTGGACGAACTTCACGTATTTTCGAAGCATCGGGTCGCTTGCGTCCGGTTTCGGATTGTACGGTTTCTTTCCGTTCCGTGAAACAATTTCCGACAAGTATAATCTTGTGAGAACGCCGAAATCGTGTAGTAGAGCAGCCGCTTTTGAATGTCAACGTGAGCGGCGACATAGGCCGCCGACTCTTGAGCGATTCCCGCCGGAACGTCGAGACAAAGTGATTCGACCGTTTCGCGTTCGGCAAGATGAAAAACTAACGCCCCTTCCTTTTCGGGCTGATCAGGTCAGGCCGTTTATTTTTCAGGATATGGTTTTGCCAAAAGTTGATTTCCTCGCTTTTCAGAAATTCAATATCGGCTTCGTGGTCGACACGGTTGAAATAGTAATGCTTTGTCGTTTTTCTGAATTCGCCTTTCCAGTTGCTTTTTAGTTGCGCAACTAAAAAGGCATACGAAAAGCCGCTTACAAGCAGATAGTGCATGACTTGGATAAAATAGTTTTGCGGAACCTGACCGTCCCATCTTTCGAACATCATTGACTTGAGTATTTCGGTCGTCTTGATTTCCAGAATCCCTCTCTCGCCTGTTTGCCGGTCGATCAGAATCCCGTCGAACGTTCCAAGCATGAACGGATATTCGCTGTTTCGATAAATCTTGTACTCTTCGTGGATTACGTCGTATTGCGGATAGTCTAGGGCAAACAACGTTCGGAGGGACTCTTCGGCGTCGATACCGTATTGCACGGCATCATTGTTCCGAATGTCCGGAGCTTCGATGACGCCGGTTTTTTCGTCGAAAAGCTCCGTATTGTATTTCCACGGATTTTTGCCGAGGATCGCGGAAGCATCGCTCCCGCCGATACGACATGATTTTGAAGACCTTGATCTTGGCGTTGATATTCTCAATCGCGATTCGGCGACGGGATAATTCGCGGTTAAATGCTTTTCTTCGTCGTTCAATTCGCGGTTTTTGCTTTTTTTGATCGGAATCACACTGCAGGCGTGATACTCCTGGATTCCTTGATAGCCGCTGTCCGCCAAAATCATCACGCTCAAAACGTACAATAACAACAGCGATTCCTTGCACAACTTGAAGCCATGCACGCTGCCGACCGCTTCGTCGACGTCGTAAATCAGTCGGGTTTCAACATCCGCAATGATTTGCGATTTGAGCGTATGACGCTTTTTCTTGCCCCGTATGCCAGGATTACAGCCCAGTCTTCCTGCTTTTTTTAGGACGCTCGATCGGATGCTCGGTGACATCGACGGCCACCGCTTTCGGCTCCTCGTTTTGCAAGGCTTTCTTGCCGGGCAACTGAAAACGTCCGTCGGCGGACAGCACGTCTTCGACCCGGTGAATGGAACGGCAAACACTACTTTTTGAACAATTATAATCGTCGGCGACGGACTCCATCGTGACGTATTCGCGGTAGTATTTCAGGGTGATGAGCAGTTTATCGCCGGGCGACAAATCGTTCGGCTTTCCGCCGGGTTGATGCAATTTTTCGTGGGCGGTCCGAAGGATTTCGAGCATGGTGAGGAAAACAACCTTTGTCGTCCCGATGCGGCGTTTGAACTTTTCGTCACTCCACTTTAATTTTTGATCGACGCGAGTCATTTTGTCATCCTTGACGTGCATTTTCCTTGACACTGACGGAGAAAACGGGGGCAATCCGCCTCACAATCCCCGTAGGATAGCGATTTCGAGGTTATGGAACAAGTCTAATACTTCCCGAAATTTTTGTCGTCGAGGAAACTCTTGTCGTCGAGGCTGATCGAGATTTCCTGATCGTGCGGAACACCTCCCCATCCCCCTTTGAGATTCCCGCCCGGCTCGTCGGGGAACTGGTTCGGATTCTGTTCGACACGCGGCTTCGGAATTGCGCCCGGTTTGGGAGCCGGAGCAGCGGGTTTCGCCGCCGTGGTCGGTTTCGCGGGAGTCGCCGGTTTCGCCACCGGCTTGGGAGCGATCGGAGTCGTCGGATGCGAAAGATCAATCGTGATTTCCTGATGATTCGCAACGGGTTTCGGCTTGCTTCCCAAAGCGATCGGCTTTGTCGCCGTCGCAGGCTTCGGGGGGACAGGTTTCGAAGCCGGAGCAACCGCGACCGGTTTCGGAGCTGGAGCGGCAACGACCGGTTTCGGCGAGGACGGAGCCGAAGCGGTTGAAGTCGACGTCGGAGCGTCTTTGATCTTCTTGAGTTTGAACTGGTTGATGAGCGTTTGCAGCGTCCTTGCCGAGCTGCTCATTTCGTTCGAAACGCTCGCGGTTTCCTCGGCGCTGGCGGTGTTCTGCTGCGTCACGGAATCGATCTGCTGGAGCCCTTGCGTAATCTGTTGGATCCCCTGCGCCTGTTCGATGCTCGCCTTGGCAATGCCATCGATCAATCCGGCGGTCTTCTCGGATTGCTCGACGATCACGTCAAGTTTTCCGGATGTTTCCATCGCGATTTCGGCGCCTTCCCCGATCTGCTTGTTGTTGTTCGCGACCATTTCGGAGGTTTCACCGGCGGCCTTCGCACAACGGGCGGCGAGGTTACGCACTTCTTCGGCGACGACGGCGAATCCCTTGCCGTGGGTTCCCGCCCGGGCCGCTTCGACGGCGGCGTTCAGCGCGAGAAGATTCGTCTGGAACGAAATATCGTCGATCACCTTGATCACCCGCTGCACGTCGGAAGCGTTTTTCGTAATCAATTCCATGGAGGAGATCATTTTCGTCATCATCTCCTTCCCTTCGACGGCAGCGTCGGTCGCGGCCTTGGCGAGTTGGTTCGCTTCGGTTGCGTTCTGAGCGTTTCGGGTCGTTTGCGAGCTGACTTCTCCCATGGAGGCGGAAATCTCTTCGAGACTCGCCGCAGACTGCGTCGAACCGTTCGAAAGGCTGTCGCTGGCCGAGGCGACTTCACCCGCTCCTCCGGCAACCTGTTCGACAACCGACGAAACGCGGTGCAGCGCTTCGTTCACCTTGTCGACCATGTGCTGGAGGTTGATGTTCATCAAATCCTTTTCGCCTTTGGAGGAAACGGTTTTCGTCCAGTCGCCGTCTGCCAGGGCTTGTGCAAGATCGGAGACTCCCCGGTAATCCTTCAACACACGGTCCGTCATCTGCGCAAGATGTCCGATTTCGTCCTGACGGGTCAGCAATGTCGGTTCCACGACGACATGGAAGTCCCCTTCGTCGACGACATGTCCCAACATATCGGTCACGGCGAGCATTTTGTGCGAGATGCTCCGGTTCAACAAATAGGTCAGAAAAACGCCGATCATGATCGCCAGCCCGCCAACGACGAGAATCGTCAGGACGACGTTGCGGACGGTCGAGTATATTTTCGATTCCGTCTGCTGCATTTGCGTCTTTGTCATCTCGACAATGGCAATGCTTTTCGTTACGCAATCAAAGGCGATCGCGATCCAATCGTTTTGCGCCGTTTCGATCTTGTCGGATTCCTCTTTGAAGGGAGCGGCGGCTTTCGCCCACAGATCCGCTTTGTCGATCGCGGCTTGCGCCAACGCTTTGCCGTTGTCGTCCAGCGCCTTGTCACGCAACACGGTCATCGCGGCGACCATTTTGCCGTGTTTGTCGAGCCGATCCTTGTCGGCGTCTTCACGCTGTTTGGGAGTGTTCCCGATCTGAATATTTCGTAACGCCAAACGAACTTCCTGTCGGTGGGCGACGACCTCGAAGCGTTTTTGTTCCAATAATTTAACGGCGGCGATTTTTTCCGCATCGCCTCCGGGGGTGATTTCTTTCGTTTTGTCGTCGAGATGTACCTTTAAGGCATCGCACGCTTTATTGACTTCGGTACCGGTTTCCCGACGGGCGGTGTCTCCCTTTTTCCGTCCGTCGAAGAGCGAATAAATCTTTTCGGCTCCAGCAACGGTCGCGTCGAGCACCGGTCCGGTCGCTTCGGCGGCTTTGCGGATTTCAACGTCTTCCGGTCCCATCGATTTCTTGGCATCTTCAAAAGCGGCTTTGGCGGCGGCGTTTTTTGTCTTGGCGTCCTGATACGACTTGTCGTCTTCGTTCAGCAAGTACAAGCTCATGTCCCGCTGGGCTTCCATGACGTTCTGCGTCGCCATGTTGACGTGAGTGCAGATTTCGTTGTCTTTTTCCAACGAACGGACTTCCGTGCGAACGTATCGCATGCCGAAAAAGCCGACCGCTCCGACGAGGAACAGCAAAACGATCATCAATCCGAAGGAAAGCAGCAACTTGACGCCTATTCTCAATTGACCACGCATTCGAGTACCTGTTGTTTTCTAAATTGGTAAGGAAGGAAGGAAAGATCAGAGTGAAAACACTCCGTTGAGGGAGTGTATGTTATGGACCGCGGGGAGGGAAACGGTTTTCAACGTTTTCGACCGAAATCTTGCGGGAAGGCAATGAGCTCAACCGCAAATCCGACGCAACCGTGAAAACCCCATCCGAAACTCCATTATATCCGTTTGTGCGCCGGAAAAAAGATGTCGAAAAAATACCGATCCGATTTCGATGCGGCGACGTTATAACCCATACCCGACCGGTCACCGCTTAATCCCAATCCCCATTCCCAGGAGTCGAAACCATGAAAAAACTTGCGTTCCTTTTCGTCGGCGTTGCCGCGACATTTTTGCTCTCCACGTTCCTGTTGGCGCAACCGCCGAAAGACAGGCCGGAACAGGGTCCACCGGGTCCGCCACCACGTCAGGCCCCTCCGGTCGAGATGGATAAAATGTTCAAGGAAATGGACAAAAACGGCGACGGCCAACTCAGCCTCGACGAATTCAAGGCCGGAATGCGTGAGTTCCACAAACAACGGCCGATGCGACCGTTGCCGTTCGGACACGGTCCGCAAATGCCGTTGGGCCCGGGCCCGGAACGTCCGCCGATGGACGAACCGCAACCGGGACACCACCCCGGATTCGGTCCCGGCATGCCGCATCCCGGTCCGGCACCGATTATTATCGTGACGGATCCCGAGATGCTCCACAGAATTCTGCAAGGACCGATGGGACGCCATCACGATCCGCGATTCGAAGGAGGACGTGAACACCATGGAGAAAGACCGATGCACGACCATCCGGATCGGGGCCCGCACGGTGATCGCGGCAAGGAATTCAAGCCCTTTGACCAAGGAGCGGAGCAAGGTCCGCCGCCCGAACGGGAACGGAAACTCGAACAGCGCAAAGAGCTTCGTGAACGACGGGGAGCTCCCGACGGCGTTCGTCCGGCGTGTCCGCCCAATTGCGATTGCCCGAAATGCAAAGCGACCGCCGAAAAAGCGGACGGGAAATAATGGATCGCCGCATCGGTTTTACGGCCGACTCGTTGTGAACGACTTCAAGGGTTGCCAACATTAGGTTCGCCCGGTAGAATTGGGGGATGAGCGAAAATCAACCATTCGACCGGGAGCACCTTGATTCGCAGGTTCGGCGGCTCCGCGAGGAAGTTGCCGCCGGAAACTTGGATCAGCGGCAGGATCTCGTGGAATCGCTGATGTTCTTGGCGCAAATTCGTGCCACCGACCGCGATTTCGACAACTCCGTTCCGCTCATCGACGAAGCCATCGGAATTCTCCAACAACTCGTTGCCGGGGGCGGGGTCGAGTTCCGTACCGCCGTGGGGCGCTGTATGCTCTTTCGCGCCATCAACATTCGCTTCCGGGACGGCGAGCAAAAAGCGATCGTGGCGTTCGACGAAACGATTCAATACCTGAACGAGATTATCGCCGACGGGGTTCAAGGGGCGGAAAACGAGCTTGCCGTCACGCTGATGAACAAGGCGGACATCCTGAACGAACCGCTCGGCGCCCACTCCGCGGCGATCGGATTGCAGGAACAGGCGATTCGGATTTGGGAGCGTCTCGTCGAAATCGGCGACGGTAACTTCCGGGGACAGCTCGTTGCCGCTTTGATTGCCCGCGCGGATTCCCGAATGCTTTCCGGCGACAAGGGCGCCGCAATCGCCGATTACCAGTACGCCGTCGATTTTCTCCACGACGAAATCGAGCACGGCGACCTCGAATTGCGTGAGCAGCTCGTTCGTCTCCTCTCCAAAATGTCGAAGCTCTACGAACAACGGGGGGACGTCGCCCAATCGTTCGAAACTTCGTCGGAAGCGATCAAACTCGTTCATACGCTGATCGACGAAGGGGACGAATCCGTGATGGCGTTCCTGACCGCGTTCCATCTCCAGCGCGGCATGCTTTTCGAGCGGCTCAACGACGGCGAGTCGGCGCTCGCCGAATACGATCGGTGCCGCGACGTTTTTCTCGAATTGATCCGACAGCGCGAATTCGGCGAGCCGGGCGAGTATTTCATCCGAACCGGTTTGGCGAACGTGCTGATGTGCCGCGGAAACATGCTCACCGACCGCAAACAGTTCGACGAGGCGAAAGCGGCGTTCGACGAAGCGATCCAGAATTACCGGCACGCCACGGAATTCCGGAGCGACGACGACGATGACGAAACCTTCATCCCGTATTCGATTGCCGTGGTTCAACTGAATTGCGCCAACATGCTCGTTGCGCAAGGAAAGCTCGTCGAAGCGGTCGCCCTCCAGGAAATCGCGATCCAAACCTTGCACCAGCGGATGAATGCGGGACATGCGGAAATTTTTCCGAATGTTCTTTCCGCTTACCGGAAAATGGTGAACGTGCAGCATATTCTCGGCGACCGGCAAAAGCAGTTTCTCTTCGCGGACAAGCTGATTGCGCTCGCCGAAAAAGCGGTCGACGACGGAATGCTCGAATATCGTTTCGATTTGGCGAACACCTACCATTTGCGCGGCATCTGCTTCGATGAAATCAGAGACAACGAGAACGCGCTGAAGGACTACCGGAAAGCGATGCGGCTTTTTCGGGAAATCGCCGACGACGAAACCAACGAACCGGAATCGCCCGTGGCGCGTGTTGTCTGGGGAGAGGTTCTCCGGCAAATCGCGAACAACTTGGCGTCCCAAGGAAAAATCGACGACGGCATCGCCGAATTTCAACGGGTGCTCGACGATTTGGCCGCCTACCGAGCCGAGGGCAACGAACAAGCGGACAACGATATTTCGCTGACGCTGACCCATTTTTCGGACTTTCTCAGCGAGGCACTCCAGCGGGAGTCGGATCGACGAGAGACCGACGATTACCATCGCTGGGAAAAGTTGGCGCAAGAAACCGCAACTCGTGGTCTCGAGTTCAGCAACAAAGTCGTTGCAGAGCGGCAAGCCAAGAGTTCCGACGGCTCCATCGACGAGGACCATGCGGCGAAAATCGCGTTTTTTCACCAAAAGCGGGGGGAAGCGTTCTCGATCCGGAAAGAGATCGACGGCGCCATCGAGGAGTTCAAACTCGCCGCCGACGCTTGGGAAAAATTGTTGCGGTACGCTGAAAAAGAACGGCTCATCGTCGAATACAACGCCAAGGAAGCCGCCGCCGTAGCCGCGGAGCACGCCGAAACCGACGAAATCTTGCCGCCGTCCGTTCATCCGGAAATGAGCGACATGTTGCCGCGATTGCTCCATTATCTCGGCGAGTTTCGTCGCTCCTTGCAAGCCGTCGCCCGATATGACACGGAACAGCGGAAATACGACGAAGCCCTTGAACCGTTGCAGCGCGATTTGGCGACCTGTCGTCGATTACTCCGCATCGGGGGAAACGGCGTCGAAAACCTCCTGGTTCTTTCACTCCATGCGACCGCCGAGGGACTCGATCGCGCCGATCGCCTCGACGAAGCGGCCGAACGATTCGACGAAATGTATTCGCTGCTGCGACAACGAGCCGAATCAGCCGTTCTCGGGACGGTCGATGTCGCGCTGCTCAAGCACGGCAGTTGCGCTTACGCTTTCTGGTTCGCCAAACACGACAAAACCGACCGCGCCGGCGCCGTCATGGATTCGTTTGTCGCAACACTCGACGGGCTGCTCGAATTTCCGCCCCCCGGCGATTGGATCAGCGCTTGCCACGGTTTGGATGCTTACGGCGTCTGGACCAACGGCGAAGAACTGACGCAACATCGTCAAAAGCAGCAGGAACTTCTCGCCAAGCATCCGGAATTCGCAACAAACGACGATCTGAAAGAACGGTATCAAAAACTCGCCCAAGAGCCCGAACCGTCCTTCCCCGATGCAACGCCTGAGGTATAATAGCCCCCGGAAGCGGGACGGACGATCGCCGGTCGCTATGGCGACGGGAGGAAAGTCCGGGCTCCATCGGACACGGTGACGGATAACGTCCGCCGGTCGCAAGATCAGGGAAAGTGCAACAGAAAAGATACCGCCGGGGATAGTTGAGAGTGGATAGTTGAGAGTGGATAATGAAGGAATGCGGAACCCTTGCATCCCCAACACTCTCCGCTATCAACCATCCACTTTCAACTGCCTCGGTAAGGGTGAAATGGCGAGGTAAGAGCTCACCGCGAATCGGGTAACCGGTTCGGCATGGCAAACCCCACCGGGAGCAAGGCCAAACAGGGGCGAGGATGTCCGATCCGTTCGCAGCTCCGGGTAGGCCGCTGGAAGGTTCGAGCAATCGAATCTCTAGAGAAATGATCGTCGCCGAGCGTTTTCGTAACGCCCGGATACAAAACCCGGCTTACAGTCCCGCTTCCTTTAATATTTCGACTCACAATGCACCGGAACCTTCGGTTCGCGGGCTAAACGGAGTGATTCTCCTAACTCCTTTCTCCCAACTCCTCCCGATGAAATCCATCGTTCTTTTTTCCGGCGGTCTCGACAGCATGTTGGCGACGAAGGTTCTCCAACGTCAGGAGATCGAAGTGATCGGCTTAAATTTCGTAACACCCTTCCACGACGACTCGGACGCCGCTCAAAAACGGGCCGAGATGCTCGGGATCGAATTGGTGATCCATCGAACCGGCGACGATTATCTGAAACTCGTCTCGAATCCGCAATGGGGATACGGCAAGGCGGTCAATCCGTGCATCGATTGTCGCGTCGAAATGTGCAAGGTCGCCAAAAAGTTGATGGAAGAGCGCGGCGCGACGTTCGTCGCAACGGGTGAAATCGCCGGACAGCGACCGAACAGCCAAAAGCAGCACCAATTGAGCCTGATCTCCCGGGCTTCGGAACTCGACGGATTTTTATTGCGTCCGCTCTCCGCCGGAGTGCTTCCGCCGACGAAAGTCGAATTGGACGGCAGCGTCGACCGTTCGCTGTTGCATCGATACACCGGACGAGGACGGGGCCGATTGATCGCGCTGGCGCACCGTTACGGAATTACGAAAATTCCGCAACCGTCGACGGGATGCTTTCTTTGCGAATTATCGTACGCTCCACGGTTGCGTGATCTTTTCAAACACGAACCGAACCCGACGAATTGGGACGCCGAGTTGTTGAACGCGGGACGACAATTCCGAATCACCCCGACCGTCAAAGCGATCATGGGCCGCAACGAAGAGCATTGCGATCGGTTGACCGCGTTGTCCGAGCGATCGGACGCGAAACCGTCGACGTTCTTCGAACCGGGAAATTTTCTGGGGCCGTCGGTGCTGTTCGTCGGTGTGTCGCCGGAACTTTGTACGCCGGAAATATTCGAGGATTATCTCGCGCTCGGCGGAGCGTTGATTTTACGATACACGAATCCGTCGAAATACGACGCCGCGAACACAACCGTTCGAGTTCGTTACGCAAACGTCGACCGCGAAATCGTCGTCAAACCCGACGACCGGGTCGACGCCTGGCCCGTCATCTGAGAAAGAAAATCCCATCGTCCCCGCGCAGACGAGGACCCCAAGATTGATTTTAAGGGGCTCTTGCATCCATTGCTCACGGATGCAAACGGATATGAGCGCGTTCGTCAAGTCCCCGCCTGCGCGGGGATGACGAATGGTTTCTTACTTCAAAAACGGTTTCAGCAGGAAGTCGTCCGGAACCGTTTTATCTTGCAATTTCAGCGATTCGGCGTATGCGGCGGCGAACTGCGCGGCGTCGGCGTGGGGCGGCAGAGTCGCATCGAGATAGATCGCCGGATACTTCGCCAGGATTTTCTTCCAAAGATCCAGCGCCTTATCGAGTTCCGCTTGCGCTTCGGGACCCTTTTTGTCGCGCAAAAGCGGAACGCTCGCTTGGACGATGTTCGCGGCCTGATCCAGGAGCGGTTCATGCTTCAACATCAGCTCGGCGAATGTCTTCAAGGGGTACTGCGGCAGGAGCGGTTGTTTGCGTTGTCGCTGGCATTCGACGAAAACGGCGACCGCTTCGAGCATTCGGTCCCGAACTTCCGGGATCGGCGCCAGTTTCATGAAATCGATGCTGCGGTTAATCCCTTCGAAACGGACCAATGCGATCTGAATGTGTTTCTCCGCATTGTCGACGTCTCCCTGTTCCAGTTCCTTCTTGGCGTATTCGACCACCTCGATGGCCTGTTGCGGATTGTTTTCCTGATTCAGCTTGTTTCGGATCAGCCCTTGCAGCGGCATGTTTTCCGGGAAAATCGCGTTGTCGTTGTCGAGCAGGATCACGAACTTTTCGACGATATCGATCGTTTCCCGAATGAATTGCGAGTCTTTGGGAATCTCTTCGAAACCGGGCTTATGGAACAATTCGTCCCATTTCGCCATAGCGGCGATCCATTTTTTGATGGAATCCTTCAAGCGTCCGTCGTAATAGGCGACACGGCCTTCGTGCCGCAGTTTACGCGCTTCGTCGGCTTCCGGGGTTTCTTCGACTTTGACTTCCTTGAACCGATATTTGTAGTTCAATATGTCCCGATACAGGTTCGACATTCGAAGTTCGGTCGCGTGATCGTCGATCTCCTGCACGATATTGAGAGCCCGTTGTTTTCCGGCACGCGGAATGTCCGCTTCCTGAATTTCCTGCATGAGCACCTTGGGACCGACTTTCAGCAATCCGGCGGCGCGTCCGGCGACTTGGCCGACTTCGCCGTCCTCTTTCGCAAGAATATCCCGCTCCGTTTCGTCCAGGATCATCGCCGGCTTCTCTTTGAGCTTCAGCGCCTCCTTGGAGTAAAACCCGTCACGGTCGGCTTGAAGCCGCTTCTGCCAATCCGGCTCGTTCTTGTCCAACCAGCCGCGAAGAATCACGAACTCTTCTTCCTTATTTTGATCGGCGTTCTTCAGGTGGTCGAGCAGGGTACCTTGTTCCTTGGCGGACAGTTTCTTCCAACGATCGACATACAGCTTTTCGTAGAGACCGGGAACGATTCCTTTCATTTCCGTGAGGAGTTTTTCTTCCAGCTCATTCACCCGATCGGCGGTATCCAGAGTCGAGATATGCGCTTCGACGCCGGGGAGCATATTCATGCTTCCGTCTTTGGGAATCGCGGTCGAAAGTCGCATTTTGCCGAAGTCGGCCCATTCCCGTCCGGCTTCCTGCCAAGCGGCGATTGCCGGGGCGCCGAAAATGGGGGTCGACGACATTCCGGCGAGTCCGCAACCGTCTTTACGCATCCAGGTCGCGAAGTTGAACAAGTTCAATCGGGCATGGGAGAAGAAGAGGAATTCGGACTCTTTTCCGATGCTGACCCCTTGTTTGACAAGGTTTTCCCCTTTGGCGTACCAATGGCGTCCGAGCTTCCAGTTGTCCCGTTCGGCGGGAAGGTTGCTGTTGTGCCGTTTGCCGAACGCTTCGTCTTCCCGGAGCAGACGGCGATATTGCTGGTTTTCGTCGGCGATACCGATCTTTTGGGAAATCGTCCAGCCGGTCGCTTTACAGAGTTTCGGGGCGAATTTGTTGTACCTCAAGCCGTCCGTCAGAAAATCGAATCCGCGGATCACCCAACGGTACCGCTCACGGTAATCGTCGAATTCGGCGGAGGCGTTGTACGACAGTTTCCAACCGAGGAACTCCCAAATCGTCGTAAAATGCGGTTCAAGAAGCGTCAACTGCTTCGACGTCGCAATCACGTTGCTCCAATCCTTGCGTTTCTCGTATTCCTGGGAGCGGTGCCAGAGAAGGGCGATGGCGACCCCCCGGAGTCCGAAGGTCGCCAATTTCATGGTGCTGCTCGCCGGATCGATTTCGCTGATTTGGGACTCCGTGAGCCCCTCTTTTTCCCGATACTGGGCAAGCGTGCCGCCGGGATCGAGAAACGACTGGCCCGCTTTGACGTCCACCTTCGCCGGTCGGCCGAGGATGTAGAGCGGAACCAAAAGCACGCCGATGAGAACCAGATAAATAATCTGTTGAACAAACGATTTCTGCTGAGTCATGGGAACGAGACGTTGGAATAATCACGGAAAAAATTAAGATGTGCCCATTATACTTCCCGGACGTCTCGTTTTCAAGAGTCGATTTCGATTGCCCGAAGAAATAGCGGGTGTTCATTCGGTCGCTTTTTCGCCGACAAGCGGTTTTTCGCGGGCTCCTTCCGCCTCGACGACCGGCCAACTGGCGCGGAGCTCGTTTTTGTAGGGACCGATTTTTTCCAGTGGAATCGGCTCAAATCCGAGCTTCAGGGCCGGCGAATTCGGTTGCAGCCGGAAATCGTCGAGTTTTTCGAACGTTTCCTTACCGCCGACGAACAACGGATCCGCGACGACGCTGTGAACGTCCATGCCGCTCGCCTGCCAGGACTCCCAGTCGTCGAGCGTTTCGACTTCTTCGAGCATGATATCGTCGGCGAAGATCGACCCGGTTTCCCCTTTGAAACCGATCGTGATCCGGAACGTTTTCATGGCGTCGTGCCAATTCGAGTCGCCGGGCTTCGGAATCGTGAAAACACGTTCCAGCGGCGTCCAATCGGTTCCGATTTTCGCATCGCTCGCTCCGCTTCCCCAAAACGGCTTGTTCGGAGCCCAATAATGTACATGAAACATGATCGGCGAATCGGCTTGCGTCCCCTTGAATTTTCCGGTGAGTTTATATGTTGCGCCCGGTTTCAGCGGAAGCGGCTTGCAGCAGGCGATCGGAACATTATCACGCGGTTTTTCTTTGACGAAATCGGCGTCGATCCGCAGGGAACGTTTTCCGTCGACGGCTTGCGTGTCGTCGGCGACGATCACGGAATTGTTCGAGGGGCGAACCTGCCA
This sequence comes from Thermoguttaceae bacterium, assembly GCA_031549705.1. Lineage (GTDB taxonomy): Bacteria > Planctomycetota > Planctomycetia > Pirellulales > Thermoguttaceae > WRKP01. The sequence continues at coordinate 1,507 of JAVBPI010000226.1, read as the reverse complement.
ATTCCAATCGGCGGGGAATTGACCGACGTCGCCGTTTTCGAAACCCGGATTCGGGGCGACGTTTTCGCCGATCGTCTTGCCGGAAACGCGAACGCCCGTCGTGATCGGGTGGCCGTGCGCCCAAACGACGTTATGGTCGACGACGTTGTGCTTGAACGAAAACCGATTGAATCGAACATACCGCGACTCCGGATTGCGGTAGGTGATGATATTCCGAACGAATTCGTTCCCCGACATGATGCTCTTGTCGGGAAGCACGGCGTCTTTCGGATGGAGTTTCATGTTGCGCATCGTTTCCCACGCCGGTTCGTTCACGACGGATTCGTAACCCTGGACCATCGTGGGAAAATGGTCCTTCCACATCCGATGGAAATCGTTCCAGCCGTTGCACTCCATCTGCTGGAGTCCGCAGTCGGCGAAGATGTTGTTCTCGATTTTGTTGTCCCGACCGTTGTGGAGATGAATTCCGGCCCTCGGACAGCGCAGCGCAATGTTCCCGATCACGTCGACGCCTCCGGCGTTGTCGTCGAGATAAACACCCCAGGCGTAATAGGGTGAAACCCACTTTTCGGTGCGGTCCTTGCCGTACCCCAGGATATCGTGCATGTAATTGTACCGAATCACCGAGCCCCGGGACGTGATCCAATCGCGGCCGCCGGTGTAGAACGCCCCGGTGTCGGACGTCTCCAGATTCATGTGACGGATATGATTGTACTCGAAAATATTGTTGTTGCCCCCGAAAATGATCGCCATGCGGGGGCCGTCGTGGATCAGATTATGCGCAACACGCTGACCGACTCCCTGGACGCTGACGCCGACCCCCTGCTTGTAAAAGATGCCGACGTGGTGAATGTAATTGTTCTCCGCGACATGCTCCGCCGGGGTCAAGGTTTTCCGGTCGCCGCCGCCGAGATGGATGCCGTGCGAACCGGTGTCGTGAATATCGCAACCATAAACGACGTTTTTCACCCCCCCGTTGATCGTGATGCCGGAGCCGTTGTAATCGCCGACGTTGCGGACCGTGCACGCTTCGATACGGCAACGGGACGCTTCGTTGAATTCGAGTCCGGTCCCTTCGGAACACTCGAACGTCAAGCCGCGGAATACGATGTCGGTCGTCCCCTTGTCGAGTTTCAAAATGTTCCGTGTCGTCGGAACGAAAACTTCCTTCCCCTCCAAGGAAGACGGCGGCTGGAAATAGAGCGTTTGCGTCTCCTTGTCGAGGTACCATTCGCCGGGGGAATCGAGTTCTTCGAAAGCATTACGGAAATAATAACGGTCGCCGGGCCGGATCGGATACGAAGCGTTTTGGACGAGAACGACGTGTTTCGTTTCCGGGTCGATCGATTTGACGCGGCAGATATTGTTCCACCAATTATAGCGGGCGAACACCATGACTTCCATTTCGTCCGGCTTTTTCCAGTTGCGAAAATCTTTCTCGTCGACGTCGAATTCGTTTTGCGTTTCGCCGTCGATGTTTTGGTACATCGGGATTCGTTTTCCCGCC
>JAVBPI010000213.1:0-6200 GCA_031549705.1 Thermoguttaceae bacterium | reverse complement strand
CCGGCGTTGAGCAACTCCAACGAAGCGGCCTTCCATTCGCTCATCGCCGTCGGCGACTTGCTGTCGCACAACGCCTTGAGTTCCAGCGATTTTCGTTGCGCAAGATCGAGGCGGCGGAACGCGTCGAGATCCTCTTCGGCGTGGATCGCCAGGCTGCTCACTTCGCCCTCAAACATCTTGCCGATCTTGAGTGCCAGGAATTCCCGATTCGCCGCCGTCGCGATTTCCTGCGCCGCCGCAAAATGTTCCGCCTGCCGGCGGGCGTTCGCGTCGGCGTCGGCGGTCGCTTTCGATTCCGATTGTTGTCGCATGAGCTTCTCCTGGTCGCGTTCCCGTTCGTCGGTGATGATCTTATTGAGACGGGGATAGATCGGGTGCAGGGCGGCGCGAACTTCCAAGCCGCGATCACGCCGTTCGAGCTCGATGTTGTACGAATCCAGCGTCGTGAGGATTTTGCTCTCCCAGCCCCAACCGCGATGGTAGAAGATGCTGCGCAGCTGAAAAATGAAAAAGTTGCGACGCTCTTTCGGCTTGTCGGAAACACCGGCGCAGAACATGTGAATGGAATCTCTCGTACGGAATTCCGGGACGCGGCGGGCGATGGCGTAGGCGAATCGGTGGTTGATCTCTTCGAAGATCCCCTGGATGAGCGGCTTGCTGAACACGCCGGTCGCCCGGGTGCCGTAGAGTTCCCGGGCGGCGAAGTGAATGCTGGCGGCGAAATAGTCCGGCGGCGTGCGGCCGATCAACGGCCGGCCGTCGACACGGGCGAGAACGTCCAGGGGGACGTCGAGGTCGACGTCGGAGAAGGAATCGAGCATCCGATCGACGTAGAGCCGACGGTCGAGTCGGGGGAAGCGGTCCGGATCGTCGACGCCGCGTGAGTAGATGGAGCCGTCGAACACCCAGTCGCCGGGCATGGCGTCAGGATCGGCGTTGACGAGCCGGGGAGTGTGTCCCCGACTTGGGCCGTCGGCGTGCGTCTGGGGGGCTGTATGGGGGTGGGACGGGTATCGGAGCGGGTCGGCGGCCGGAGATGGCGAACCGCCGGAGCCCGCCGTCATCGAACCGGCCGCCGTCGAAAGCGAACCAACTCCGATGTTCGATCCCCGTTTTCCTCCTTTTCCTTTGCCCTTTTTATTCGTTTGTTCAATTTCGTTAGTTGTATTATCAATATTAGTTAGTTGACGCGTGTTTTCGGGGAAATCCGGCGCAAATTTTTGTCGTCCAGCGCAAATTTTTGCATCCGGGCGCAAATTTTTGTCGTCGGGCGCAAATTTTTGCACGGACGCGAGACACTCCGTAAGTATTGAGTTCAGGTAATATCGGGTCGAATCGGCCACTTCAACTTTAGCCAATAATCCACATTTGACCAATAATCTTACCTCTCGATACACAGAGCACTCATGAGCGTTAACCTCGGAAACGAGTTCGTTGTGGAGCACGCCAGATGCTCCGCGACGTTCTACCAAGAGCGCAATTGATCTTTTAAGACCGGTGAATTGGGTAACGTCGATCACAGAACACCCCCTTTCAAAAGGAGGCAAGAAAAGAAAAAGCCCCGGCGCGTATAGAAACACGCCGAGGCACGCATACGGGTTCGTAACGTCCTTGCAGCAACTATAAAACTAGCAAGAACCCGCGTATACGCTTTGGCCGGGACTGGAAACGTGCTCCCGGACAATGGCGGTTCAGGGACTCGAACCCCGGACACGCGGATTATGATTCCGCTGCTCTAACCAACTGAGCTAAACCGCCATCGATTAGAGAATATTACCACACGAATTTCGCTTTGTCAACTTGGGTCTCCGTTTTGACCGGTAAAACGCTTCGGCGATAGACTCAAAAGCCATTCAAACGCTTTTGAACTCCCTTGCCCTTGGAATTCTCGTTGAAACATGTATAATTTCGAGATTGTCAGAATGTGTCGACAAAGAAAACGGTGCCGATACCTCACCAAGACGAATGATTTCCAACACACCGAAACGGTCGCTCCGCTCCGGATGGATTTCCTTTTCGTCCTCGGTATCCCAGGAATAAGGAGATTGAAAGCCGTGATTGTTGCAGCGTCAACCAGTTGTGTGCCCAACGCCCCCCTCCATGAGGTGTTCGATCGCCTCGCCGACTTGGAATACACAAACGCCGAAATCGTCATCAGCGAAGAAAACGGCATCCATCCGGACGATCTGGAGAAACAGTTCGACCCAATCGTCCAAATCTGCCGAACATCGCGACGAATTGCGCCAATCGCATGCTATTTCGCTTTGGAGCCGACCCATCCCCGATATTTTGAACATTTCACGACGCTCTGCCGCCTGGCAAAGATCATCAAAGTCGTTGTCATTACCGTCCGCTCCGCAATTCCCGGGACCCCCTTCAACGAAGAAGTCGAACGTCTGAAAAATATGGTCCGGACCGGCATGAACGACGGCGTCGTCGTCGGACTCGCTACGGAGATCGGACGCCTCACCGAATTGCCGGATACCGTCAGCAGCTTCTGTAAAAGCGTCAAAGGGCTCGGCGTGACGCTTGATCCGAGCCACTACATTTTCGGACAGGCGAAGATGCGCGATTACGATGGAATTATCGACCACGTCTGCCATGTCAGGTTGCGGGACACGACCAAATCCCATTTCCAAGTCCGCATCGGCCAAGGGGTCCTCGAATTCGGTCGCTTCGTGATTCAATTGGCGAAAGTCGGATACAATCGAGCCCTGTGTGTCGACCTGGCCCCCCTGCCGGACATCGATTCCACCGCCGAACTCCGTAAAATGCGACTCCTGCTGGAAAGTCTTCTCTAATTGTCGTGGTTCGTGATTATGTCGAACATTACCCGAATCAGCATTTCGATTGAAGAAGACCTGTTGGAGCGGTTCGACTCTTTTTCGAACGAACAGGGATTTCCGACACGGTCCGAAGCGATCAAAAACGTGATGCGCGACGCCCTGATCCAACGGGAATGGTCCCAGGGAATGATCGTCGCCGGAGCGATCTCTCTTGTTTACGACCATCACAAATCGAACGTCGTTCAAAAGCTGCTCCACGTCCAACACGATTTTTACACGGAAATACAGTGTTCGCAGCATGTTCATCTCGACCACTCCAACTGCATGGAAATCATCGTCGTTCGTGGAGTCAGCGAGAAAATCACGGAGCTGTTGAAACGGTTGCGGGAAACCAAGGGGCTCAAACAAATCGTGTTGACGGCGAGCACCACCGGCGAGTATATCCATTGAAACCCGTTTGTTCTTGAAGATGAGACGCCTGCCGTTCCTCGTTTTGTTCTGTTTTTTCCTCGTCCCGATCGGTTGGGCGGAGACGGAACCGAACAACCCTCTGGAAAAGCCCGTTTTCCACAAACCAATCGCCGAAGACGTCGACGCCTGGAAAGCGGAACGAAATTGCCGCGCTTTTTTGAAAGGAAACGCCCTTTGCGTCGCGGCAGTCGACGGGCAGCCGATTCTTTCCCGCTCGATGGACGAAATCGGCGGCTTGTTCCGGATTCGGATCGTTCTCAAAACCGATTACGCTTCAACGTGTGAAATTCGTTGGACGACTCGCAGTTCCCCACGACGGAGCGATGAAAACATGCTCTCCGTCCCCCTCAACGCCGACGGTAAGGATCATGCGCATGAACTCCAATTTTCCGTCGCGGACATTTTGACGAGCTTGGCGATTCGCTTTACGGCAAGCGACGGCACTTGGGAAATTCGGGAATTCCAGCTCTTTTGCGCTCGGAAAAACCCGGTCTCGATCACGAGAATCGTTCCACTGTCGAGGGAGATCAACGGAACGGTGGAAGACGGCTTGCACTTTACTGTTGCCAACAACTCTCCGGTTCCGGTTTCGTTTCATGTCCCCCATGCCGAATCGGAAGAAACCATCGAGCCGCGGAAAGAAAAAGATATCTGGATGCCGATTCAACCGGAAGGTTGCCTCGCCGTCGTCAACTTTCAGTTGCCGCTCATCAACTATCCGAAACTCATTGCGCCGGTTTTTCTGTATCGCCCGGAAGGAAAAGCGAATTGGTTGGCGGCCCCCTTGGACAACGGCCTGATTGTCGAAGTCGAGTCCGACGGTCGGTTGGCGAGGATTCGGCGGGGGGACGACGTTGTCGCTCTTGTCGCCCCGATCGTGCATCGGGAAGGGACGATTCCGAAATTTTCCGCCCCGCAACGCAACGGCGACCACTCGTTTGTGTTCGAAGCGTCCGATGTCAACCTTCAGATCGACGTCAAGGAAAATTCGGTGCGATTCCGAATCACGGACAAAGCGGTGCCGACCCCATCGGCAACAACGGTGGAACTGGAAGGACCGGTTGTTCGAGTGCTGGGAACCATGCAAAGCGGCTTGCTCCCCGGCGTCGAGTTTCTCGATTTCGGCGATGCCAGTTCATCGCCGATCGACATTGAACCGCCGAACAACGATCGATCGCGTCCCGATCCGCTTTGGATCACGGCACCGCTTGCCGTTCTCGCAACGGAACAGGCAACCGGCGTGTTGACGTGGACCGATCCGCGGTTGCAGCCGACATTTGCCTCGCCGAACACGTTCGATGGAACCGACGATCACCGCATGTCGCTCCTCGGACACGGAATCGACGCAACGGTTCATTTTTCGTTGCCGGTTGCAACCCCGACGACGGAACCACAACCGTTTCTGCCTCGGGAATCCGCCGCGATTGGAGCGATGCGGGAGTGGATTGCCCGAAACGGTATTCCGGAACCGCCCCCCGCTCCGCGAAGTTCGAAAGAGCAGTTGAATCTTTGTCTCGACGCGATGACCGGTCCATTGCAGGGAGCAGAGGGGACCAGTTGGAGCGTTGCCGTCGGATTTCCGACGAAGCCTTACGCCGATATCATGTCGACGCTCTTTCGCTTGACCGGCCGCCCGATGGAGCCGACGAAGATCGTTCCCGGCGGATCGGACATCGCCAACGACGCGATCTATTTTCTGACCGATCGTGTCGAGGAGTGGAAGGAGCTTCGCGAAACCGCCGTCGATGCGCGGCGCAAGGAACAGAACATTGATGGTTCGTTCTTCTTCCGGTCGATGTTCACCGAAGTCGAATCGGACACCACGTCGTACGGGTTCACGGCGATTCGGTCGCTGGAGATCATGGAATACGTTCGGCTGACCGGCAAAAAGGATCTGTTCGGCGTCGTGGAAAAGTCGCTGAATTACTTGAAATACTGCAATGTCCCCCGGGGCGGGTTTTATCGGGACACGCCGCTGCACACGCCGGACCTGTTCACGGCGGCGACGCTGACGTGGTTGTTCGCTTGGGCGCACGAATACAGTGGCAAGCCGGAATACCTCGAAGCGGCGGAACGCTTTGCCTGGAGCGGATTGCCGTTCGTTTATCTCCGGGGAAACGAACGTTTCGCCCACGCACCGCAGGTTCCGGCGATTCAGTTGTACACGAACATTTCCAAGTTCGGTGCGACTCGTCGTCAAGCGCCTGCCGACTTCGGATTTGCCGACCCGAATTCGGGTATCTTGTATGCTTACGCCCTGAACATTCTTTCACGTTCCGGCAAATCGGCGGATTGGAAAAAGATCGCAACGGGAATGTTGCACGTCAACGAATGGATGCAGTACCCGGAAGGTCACGCCGCCGGGTGTATTCCGGAGCTGTTCGCTCTCCGCCCCCAGGAACGAATGGGAAAATTGAATCCGGCGCTATTGGTTTCCTTGCGTCTCGCTATCGAAGGAAAAGTCGATTCGTTCGCCGTCATCACCGACGGTCGGGACCGAATCGTGTCGCCATTTTCGCTCCAAATTCGCGAAAACGACATCCACGCCGTCGGTGTTCCCCCGGAACAGGTTTTCCAAATCCTGCTGAACGGCAATCGTTCCATTAATGCTCGCGGCAGCGGCAGAATCAATATCGATTAGTTTCGGTTTTCACATGCCGGGCTTTTTTCTCGAAATTCTTTTCTTGATTTTTTCACGAAAATGGTATATCATGGATGAAGCATGATCCATCGATACGGTGGTTGATGAGATTTGAAGACGCTGGCCACAAAGCCAATTAATCGAATTGTCGGATCGGGACATTGTTCCTAACATATCTCATTTTTTACGAAAGGGTCATTATGAAACTTTTATCTCCGCCGTACGTCCACACGCGAGTGAAACTGCGGGGGGGGGGGGGGCAGGCGGTTTAACTAGAGTTGTATTGGACGTAGTCATTGCGA
>JAVBPI010000171.1:0-3756 GCA_031549705.1 Thermoguttaceae bacterium | reverse complement strand
ACATTATCGAACGGATTAACGGCAAGCAGTACACCGAGGCGGAAGCGAAAGAACTTCTCAAAGGAGCACCGTTCGGTACGGAATATGTTCTCGACATCGACCGAAATGGGGAAAGGAAAACGTACATGGTCCATGCCGAATGAGTCAAACTCGCAACGACTTCGGTTTTTCTGTCTAACGGAGTTTGTCAAGCAGGTCGGCGATTCGGTGTAAGCCGTAACGCTTGGTTCATTCCGCCGGGAGCGGAATCCCATGTTGCCGCAGGAAAGAGAGCTTGTCCCAGTAACCGCGTTGGAATTTGATTGTGCCGTCGACGACATGGAAGAAGCCGCAACCGCGAAGACCGAGCGGGTCTTTCCATTCGAGAATCGCCCACTCGCCGTCTTCGAGCAGGTTTTCGACGATGCAGACCATTTCGACGGCGGCGAACTCCCTTTCGAACATGTTACGGATGTTTTCCTTACCCTCGACCGGCTCGTTGGCGACCTGATGGTTGATCGCGTCGTCGTGGTAAAGTTCGGCCAATCCAGCGGCATCGGCCTTGTTAAAAAAATCGATCCAACGGGAAAGGAGTTGTTTCGGGGACATTTCTTCAAATTCCTTTTTCAGTAGACCGAACAGCAGATTGTCGTAGACCTCGTCGCTTTTCTGCCAATAATGCCGTTGTCGTCCTTCAAGTACAAAGCCGCATTTCTCCATGACTCGCCGGGAGCCATTGTTTTCATCGAAACAGCCGCCAGAAAGTCGAGCCGCATTCAACGTGCGAAAGGCATAGTCAATCAGGAACCGGCACGCCTTTTTACCAAATCCACGTCGCCAGCAGGAATCGTCAATGGTGAATGCAACAGCATAATTATCGAGGCTGAATTGAATCGGTAACAACGCACATTGACCGACGAACTCACCATTTTCTTCCCGAATCGTGAAAATGTGTTCGCTCGGTAATTCATTCCTTCCGAGCGACGAACGGATCGATTCGATCAACGGCTCGAAGTAGGCTCGCGTTTCCTGTTCCGTATTTGGTCCGAAAGAAAGATGGCGGCAGACCGACTCCTTCTCCAACATTCGAACGATGTCGGGAAGGTCGGCGGTTGTAATGTAGGAGAAACGGAGATTGTTGCGTTGAAAGGTCGTTTGCATCATGTCAACTCGTACGGCAGGTTGTTCCATAATTCATCGAACGATTTCGCCTCCGTCAAGGCAGCGATGACATTCGGATCGGGATCGGCGAAGATCGTCGAAATGTCTCGCTCGCCTTTCTCCGTTCGGACGGCAAAGGCCAATCGCTCCGTGTCAATGGAAAATCGAGCGTCGATACCGGATTTGTTGCCGCGAACGTCCAGTCGCATCCAACGGTCGACGTCTTTCAGGTAGACGGCGTTCAGACCGTGTAAAAACAAGGGAGAATCGTCGCTGTCCAAGCGGAGAAGTTGATAACAGAACCCCGCCGGAATGCCGTTTCGTCGCAACAATGCGGCGAACAGATGGGATTTCGCGAAGCAGATTCCCTCTCCCGCCTTCAACACGTCGGATGCTCGGCAAGTGACGATGAGACCGCCTGCATCGGCGGAATGCTTGATTTCGTCTCGCACGAATTCATAGGTCGAGCGGATCAAGTCTGTGTTCGATTCGTTTTTCGTCCGAAATCGATCAGCCAACGCCACAATCCGTTCGTCGTCGGAATCGATAACGTTCGTCCGCTGGAGGTAGTCGTCGAGATGGGATGATTGACACTCAAGAATCATGTGTATTCTCGATAATCCGTTTCAATAGATCATAAAATTCCCGGTACGCTCGGATCGTTTTTTGTGTCCTTCGATCAATTCGACATTTGTTTCGATTCCCATTCGATCGTTCGTCGCAATCCTTCTTCGAACGAAATCGGTTCCCGATAACCCAATGAACGGAATTTCGAGGAGTCCGCGATGAAATCCTGCATTGGATTGATCGACAACGTATTCATGGAAATGGAATCGCTCTCTTCAAGCCGGATCGTACCATGCCACTCCATGAGCCGGGCGATCGCTTCCGTCCATTCCTTTTCCGTCAACGGGTGCTCTTCGGCAAGATTGAACGTTTCGCCGATCATGTCTTTTCGCTCGGAAATCATGGCGATTCCGTGGGCGGCGTTTCCGACGTAAATCTTGCTGCCCCGCCAACCGGCCAGCGACTTCGGCAGGAAAATCGACGCGGCGTTTTCTTTCATTTTTCGGACGGTTTCACCGAATCGGCGGTTCGGATCATGTTCACCGTAAACCATTCCGAGCCGCACGACGGTCGTTTCGAAATGTTCCGAAGAAAACGCGGCCTTTTCGACGAGAATCTTGTCGTAGTCGTGAGCGTAATCGGTTTCGAGCTTGCCGCGATACGGAAAAAACATGTCGCGTAACGAAGACGTTTCCGTGAGCGGGAGCGGCTGAATCGTCGTGTCGGAAAGCTTCGCAATCACTTCATACGCTTTGTAAACATCAATGCTGCTTAACAGAACCAGACGGGTTTTCGTTCCGTGGACCGCTTGATCCAACACGGAGATATACCGCTCTAACATCGCACAAGTGTCAACAATCAAATCGGGCTGCGTGGCGTCAAATGCCCTTTTCAAATCGTCGAGCGATTCGCGATGACCGTGGAATTGGGTAATCGTTGCCGCGAACAGATCGGAAGGATGTCGATGAAACAACGTGAGCCGGTGTCCCTGTTCGTTCAGCAGTCGAGTGACATGCCGTCCGAGAAACCCCGTGCCGCCAATGATGAAAATGTTCATAACGAAGTAAAAGGTGCTGTCATTTCAGTTCCATCGACAGGATCGGAAACGGCTTGCCTTGTGGATCAAGTGGTGAACGGCTCACGACTTCGAAACCCATGTGTTCGTAAAAGTCGACAGCCTGCGGGTTCTGTTCGTTCACGTCGACTTTGTTGATTTTCTTCTCGTGAATTGCAAATTGGATGAGTCTTTTGCCGATTCCCTTGCCGCGAATGCCGGGATGGATAAAGAGCATTTCAATCTTGTCCGACGACAAGCCGAGGAAGCCGAGTATCTTTTCGTTCTCTCGAATGCAATACAAATCGACCGCATTCAAATATTCGTTCAAAATGAGCGGCTTGAGGTCTTGAATGTCTGCTTCGTTCAGGAAATCATGCGTTGCCCGGACGGACGCCTCCCAAACGTCGACGATCTCCGGGAAGTCAGTTGGTGTAGCGGGTTCGATGTTCATGTCAAAATATCCCGGCTCCTTCGCCGTAGGATGCGTATTGGCCATGATCGGTCGCGAATTTCAGGACGATCATCGTCGGCGAATCGACGCCTTCCGGAAAGTATTGGAGGAAATCGTCGCACCAGACCTTGCGACGCGAAGCCGAATCGTCAACCAGTTCGACCTTGCCGAACAAACGGAACTCTTTCATCGACTGCGGGTCGTAACCGTACACGACGGCCTTGGGATTCGCCTTCAATTCGGCGATCTTTTTCTCCGTGGTCGCGGTGGCGAACCAGAGCGTGTCGATGCCATCCTTGGCGGCGATGGCCAACATGCGGAGGTTCGGCCAGCCGTCCAGACCGACCGTGCCGAACGAGACAAAGGGAATCGATTCGAGTGCCTTCAACGCGGCGGCTTTGGCGTCGGAAGCGGTGAGTTGCGGTGTGTCCATGGTAATTTTTGTAAAAGATGGTCGATGGATTGTGTGACAGGATACCCTATTAGACTTGTTCGGAACCCTTAACATAGTGAAGTGAGGTGAATTGACATGGCCTTGTTG
>JAVBPI010000204.1:0-43231 GCA_031549705.1 Thermoguttaceae bacterium | reverse complement strand
CCTGAAATAACCTCGAAAAAGCTGCTTCAGGGTAGAAATCTCATACTCTCGGTATTATATTGACAACCCAATTTGAAGTTTCCGAACAAGTCTAATCGGTTGATTGCCGCTTTGATGGAAAACCCTGACCGGCCCTTGCCGGATGGCAAAACAGGCGACACCCTCGTTTCAGAACTTGCCGCCGCTTATGTAAAGCACGTCGAAGCCCGAGACATGGACAAAATCGACGTGGCCCACTTCAAACGTGTTGTCGGTTTCCTTGTTGAAATCTACGGCGGACTTGCCGTAAACGAGTTTTCGCCGAAGAAACTGAAGACGTGCCGGACTCAAATGGTCAAAGCCGGGACGCTGTGCCGGAGGATGGTGAACGATTACACTCGGAAAATCGTTCGCATCTTCGGTTGGGGCGTGCAAGAAGAACTGGTGCAGGGCGCGACGTGGCAGAACCTGAAATCCTTGAAAAAAGGAGAGCAAGGAGTTCGGGACAACCCGCCTGCTCAGGAAGTCCCCGATCTTGTCGGAAAGAAGGCGGCCGATCAGTATTCAGCCCTCGCCAAGCCGTTCACAAGATATATCCAGACAACCCGGTCGATGTCGACCGGAAAATCGTGTTTGCTGAGATAAATCTGAAGCTCGTCGCATATTAACGTAACGAAAATCACGGAGCAGTAACAGCCGCCCTCACAACATTGCACCAAGAGACCCGGCCCCATATGCCTGATCAGTTTGAACGCCAAGTCACGGGTTTGCTCGATCGTCAAATTCCCAAACGGTCCCGACATCATCGCCCCCTTTTCGTGCGTAAAAAAACCGTCGACTCGCCCTTGATGTCGAGTCAGAGGGGGAACGAATCGCGGGCTTCAAACAGGTGAATTTTATATTTACGTACAGGTCATTGCTAAATCGCTTTAGCAATGGGCTTGACTCGACCCCCGGATTCTAAGCACTTTATCGACGGGGAACAAGCCGTCCAGGCGTCCGGAGCTTCCGCTCCGTTACAATGATTCGCTGTTTTTATCAAAATCGACATGCCGCGTCAAGTCAGGCTGTGCCTGCGTACAAATTTTTGAGCCTACAGTGCCATTCGTTCCTTGAACCATTTCCTTGCCGCGATGGTCGCCGGGTGGTAATGGCTCGTTTCGGCCATCATGTATTTCAGGCCGGTCTTTTTGACGTTATCGAGCAATAATTCACACTCGTCGATGTTCATGCCGGCGGGGACGGCGCTGATGACATGTTTGCCGACGTCGAGACACATCACGGCGTGCTTGACACGATCCGGTGCCCCGGTGATAATCGCAACGGCATCGAACGATTCGGGAGCTTCCTTGAGCATCGCTTCCAACGATGAAAAAACATTGTCGCACGAAAAAGTCTTTTTCAAGGCCGTGCGACGGTCTTCGAGGAGATCGGTTGCGGCGGTCACCTCGTAGTTCGGGTCGAGATGCCAGAAAAAGCAGAGTCCGAAGCGACCGCCGACGACGGCGAACCGGAGCTTTTTGTCGGTGTCCCGTTTCTGTTGCGCGGAAGCGGTCGAAAGGGCCAGTCCGCCGAGCGCCGCGGCAGCGCCCGTTTTCAGGAAATCACGGCGATTATTTGTCACGTTATTTTTCTCGGCAAGGAATGTGGAAAACGGTCGTCCAATGGTTCCATGGACCCCCTACCCCTTCGGGAACAGCTCACAAAACGTCGGCGAACTCGTCCATGCTTCCGCACGATGCGGCCCGTTCGGCGAGACGTTCCAGCAGTTCCGGGTCGGTCATCGCAAAAAGCCGTTGCCTCACCAATTCCGGAATGTCGTGGAATCGGGTCTTGAGCGTGATCAACACGGCAAGTGTCAATCCTTCCGCTTTTCCTCGTTCTTCCGCTTGGCGTTCGGCGTTTTCGATGTCGAGAATGCACTCTTCCAAATGTTTGCGGTGCCTTTCCATTTCTTGTCGCATTTCTTCGTCCTCTTGAGACTTGAGGAAATGCTCGTAAGATTGCACGAAATCGGAAAACCCTTTTTTCAGTACTTTCATGATGTCCCTCCTTTTCCCGACAGAAATCGAGTTTGGTTCCCCACATTAATTATTGCCCGGAGTTCCGGAAAGGCAAGCGAAATCAATAGAGCGTTTCCGGAGTGATGATGACACCACAGTCGGTCTTCATCAGGTTGTTGAAAACATCGGGATCGATTTTCTCACTGAGCGGCCGAACGGAGCGGTCGCAAAACGTTGCAACGATCCCTTGCGGATGGTTCGACGACGGACGTGCCAAGCGGTATTCGCCGAGTTTGCCGATCGGCTCCGGCTTCCCGGTTTTACAGCGGTTGATGAAAACGGGAACCACTGTTCCCGAGCAAGCGGAGCGGTCCTGGCCGGTGAACGACAGGTCCGGATAGCAGAAACCGATCGCCGATTCGACGGGTTCCATGTAGCGGCCCCCTTGCTGCGATTCGGAAAGAAGAATCGTATAGCTCGTACCACTGTGACCGGAAATGTAGTCGACCGTACTTCGCGTCTCCGTGTTCACGTTGTCGAAAAGGACGCCGTTTTTCTTGTTCTCGTCGACAAGATAGCCGACCGGATTCGACGGACCGACGGCATCAAATGCCGCGTCCATCTTGCCACAGTTGGCGACGTAATTCGTGCGAAGACTATTCCGGTCGACATGGGACGATTTACACAGCAAAAGGGGGAGCGGCGGAAAAGCGATATCGGAGAGCGATTCTTTTCCCCGTTTGACAATTCTGTCGTAAAGAACCGGCTCCTCCAAGTATGGCAGCAGTGCGAGCGGCCAACTGACTTCAGGGCCGCCGGGGAGCTTTTCCCGCCAACCGGGAAAGTGTTTGTGGTTGTTCTCGTAATTCAGAAATGCCAACGCGATTTGCGATTGGTTGTTCATGCATGTGGGGCGTCGAGTGTCATTATCGCGAATTTGGTTCATCGCCGGGAAGAACAGCCCCAAGAGCATGACGAGGATCGCGATGACGACGATCAGCTCGACCAACGTGAAACCACGAATTCGGTGCGGCATGGCGATTCTCCTTGAAAACGAGTCGGTTTTGGCGACACGTTTTCAGTATAATCGCATGAGGAACGAATTCAAGGAAAAATTGGACGGAAAACGAAGTTGACCGTGAGAACGCCGGAACCTGCGGTTCGCGGGTTAAACGGGGAATTATGCGTCTTCGTCGTCCCACCAGTCGTCGCCGTCGCCGGCGTCGTGGATGGTTCGTTCGTTTAACGGGGCGTTCTCGTCGCGCTCCAAGCTGAAAAGATCGCGCTGGAACGGTTGCGGCGGCTGATCGTCGTCGGGATCGTCTTCCGGTTCGTCGTGAGCGGTCAACGATTCCAATAACCACGCCGGCGGCGAAACTTCCGGTTCGGCATGCTGCAATTCCGGTTTAATCGCCAACGGTTTCGGCGGCGGCGGCGACGGAGAAGGATGCTCCGTCAGAATTTCCCGTTCCGCTTCGATCGCTTTCTCGGCGGTCGCCTGCTGCTGCATGAGGAGCACCAGACGTTGAACTTCCGCTTTCCGCATCGTTTCACGGCGAATCGAATCTTCACGGTCCGCAAGCTCTTTTTCGAGGCGTCGCCGAGCCCGTTCCGCGGCGAGTCGTTCCTCTTCCCGACGCCGGGCTTCTTCACGCCGTTTCAGGATCGACATCGGGAGCAGAACCTTGACCGTTTTCGTCGGATCGTCGATCGACGGCAAGATTCGTACGGGAATATCCATTTTTTGGAAGATCCGGCAGACGTGTTCGTGACAGGTAAACAGGAATATTTGCCGTCCTGTTTTCGCAACTTCCAATAGAACCCGTGCGGCAGCGACGGCCCGTTTCGAGTCGAAATTCACCAACACGTCGTCGAGAATCATCGGGAGCACTGAACCGTGTTGCGCAAACGCCGAGGCCAACGACAACCGGATCGCGATGAAAAGCTGTTCCCGGGTCCCCCGCGACAACCACGACACGTCGAACGAATTCCCTTCAGTGTCGTCGACAAGAAGGGTTTCCTCACCGAGCGGCGTCCAAATCCGATGGTATTTCCCGGCGGTCAGCCGACGCAACATCTCCGACGCCTCGGCCAAGGTTCGCGGCTGCCGTTCCCGTTCATACGTCGTTCGAATTTCATCGAGCATCCGTCCGCAGGTTGCGTAGGTTCTCCATTCATGTTGCGCTTTTTCGATTTTTTCGTCGACGACGGCGAGTTCCCGTTGCTTCCGGAGAGCGGTTTGGTCGTCCGCCAACTTCTTGAGCTGTTCGCCGAGCCGGCCTCGCAATTCCAGCTCTTCACGTAACTTCGTCGAGGTCAAATCGATCCGTTTGTCGACCGACTTGAGCAGTTCGTCCAGCGACGGAAGCACTTTTTTGTTGACGTCCTGCTGAACATCAAGGGGGGCGATTCCTTCCGCTTCGAGTTTCTCTCGAAGGAGTCGCGGTTCGAGGATTTCCGCGACCGCCGTTTCCGGACAAAAACCGGCGATCGAGGCGTCGAGTTCCCGTTGCGCGATCAATTCGTGCTGGAGCAGCTTCCGGTATCGTTGGTGTCGCTGATGAAGGTCCCGCAGTTCGTTCGGCAACTTGACGCCGTACTCTTGCAGGATTTCCCATTGCTCCCGCCTTGCTTTGCGGTAGGCGGCAGCCGTTTTCCGACGTTCAGCTCGAAACAGCTTCAACCCCTTTTTCATGCTTTCACGCAATTGAATCGCATCGGTGTTCGCCCCCAATCGTTTGCGGACTTCGCCGAGGATGTCGACATAACTGATTCCATCGGCGAACCCCAGGCCCGATTCCTGGATCATTCGATCAATCCGATCCGTAATGCCGCGCATCTCACGGATCCGTTGGTTCATCAGGTCGTATCGGTGATCGAGTTCCCGTTTCAGGTCGCCGACGACATCGCGGCGTTCGATCATTTCCTGGACCTGCGACGGCCGCCAATCACCGGGAAGATTCGCGGCTTTCAACCAATCGGCCCAATGTTTCGTTGCGTTGCGGTGTTCCGTCTTTGCCCGGTTCAGGCGGGTTTCGACCGTTTGGAATTTTGTGTTGACGTCACGACGTTCCGCTTCGACCGGAACGAGCCGCTCCAGGTGGGCGAGATCCTGTTGCGCATTTTGGACCCGCACCTCGATCGATTCCCGACCGGTCGGCGGAAATCGGGCGTCGATCGCGCCGGCTTCCTGTTTCGCCTGTTCGAGTTGCGACAGCAACATACTCAGTTGCCGCTGGTTTTGCCGCAGCCGGATGGAGTTCGTTCGGTCCGTGAAAAATTTGTACGCAATCGCACCGATCATCAGCAGCGCACCGAGCACCACGAACACCGGCGATATTTCCACCGATTGTTCACTCCCCAGCTTGAAAAGCTCGATACCGACCAACACGAATCCGACGACGACGCAAATCCCGATCACGACGTTGATCCACGTCGGCAGGTTTTGATTTTGCACGAGAAACGCGTTGATCCGATGCAGTTCCTTGTAATTCATCGCCATGTCGGCGAGCCGTTGGGCCAACCCCTGGCGGCTCCGGATTTGCTTGACGGCTTCCGTAGATCTTTCGATCGCTTCAGGAAGATACTTGACGTTTCGCTTGGCGAGCTCCGGGTTGATCTTTTCGTTCAATTCGTGATGCTGCGAAGCGACCGCCGCGTGCTGCTCTTTGGTTCGGGCAAGATGCTTGCGTGTTTTCAGCAGATGCTTCGCCGGAACCCGATAATCTTCGAGTGGTCCGGTGAATTCGATTTCCGGTTCGACGGGAGGACGGTTGAGACCGGCCAAATTCGCGACGTGCTCCGGAGGACGCTCCCCTTTCGGTTCGACAAAACGTTCCGCAACGGCCGGATGAGTCGGCAACGTCATCGGCAACGGACGGCGACCTTGCTTCAGGTTGTTTTCCGCGTCGAGCATTTGCGATTCGAGCGAGGAAATTTCCTTTTCGAGTTCCGTGATCTGTTGGTCGATCTCGACGATCCGTTTTTCGTCGTCGAGCAGCACTTCGAAACGGGGGCCGAATTTCAGCAACAGATTGTTGATCGGAACCGCTTTGACCTGTGCAATCGCTTTTTGACGATCCGCTTTCAATTGCTCGATCGCCTGCCGCCGTTTCGCCGTCAACGCGCAAGCGGCATCGAGTTTCGGCATCGTTTCATCCGGAACGGGAACAACGGTTCCCATCGCGGCGATTTCCTCTCGGACATCGGCGCGGCGTTTCCAAAACGGCGTTGCGTTCAGCACCGTTTCGTAGAGCCGCTTTTCTTTTTGATACGTCGCAAGTTCTTCTTCCAACAGCGTTACGGCGCGGTCGACGGTCTGCTGCTCGGCTCGGATTCGTGCATAATCACGGACCAACAGTCGGGCGTCGGCGAGTTCCGTGAGAATTTTCTCCCGTTGCTGCACCAATTTGGGCAGGAGCGCAACCTTACCGTTCGGTCCGGCGGAGTGTTTCCCCGGGGCGTCGAGAATTCGGTTTCGTTTGCCGTTCAGTTCCCGAATCGCTTCGACGATCGAGAGTCGATCCATTCCGACGCTCATTCGAAAGAGCATTTCAGCGGCGTCGGTGTCGTTCAGTGTCCCGAGCCGCTGCAATTCGTCCAACCCGATCGCGAAAATGTTGTTGAACGTCGCTTCGTCGACGCCGGAAACCAAGACACGCAACAATTGGTTCCCTTGCTTCGAACCGTCCAACGAACTCAATTCGACCTGATCTTCGTGTCCCAATCGGGCAACGTCGAACGTCCTGCGGAGCTTGTATTCGCCGCTCGGACAGTCGAGCGTCATGGAGCCGCCGGAGGGGACATACAGGGAGCGTCCTTTTTCGTCGACGTCGGCGTCCAGCGGCGCGGCGGCGCCGGTCGGTCGTTTGGCGTATCGTTTCCGTTCCTCGCCGAAGCCGTACAGCTCCGTGCGGAAGAATTCCATGAGGGTCGACTTTCCCGCCTCGTTACCGCCGTAAAAGACGTTGATTCCCGCCAAGAGCTTGGGCATGGCGAGGCCGGTCCAAAGGCCGAACCGCTCTATTTCGAAACCGGTGATTTTCACTGGGGGAAAGGGGATAGGGGTTAAGGGTGGAGGGGTTGCCGTTTTTTGTGAAGGGCCAAGATTACCGTCCCCTCTCCCTTCGGGAGAAGGTTAGGGTGAGGGCTCTGTGGTTGGAACCAAGGAAAAGTGTAAGAAAATCAACGTCCCTTCTTATTTCTGCTTATTCGTTTACACAATCAACGTCGAACGCCCCTCACCCTAGCCCTCTCCCGGAGGGAGAGGGGAGGGAAATCAAATCCGTTCCGGTAATATCAAGCGGAACGTATCAATAGTTTTCATTCCTCGTCGTCGAGTTTGGCGACGGCGCGGGGTTCACGGGAGTAATTTTTGTAACTGTCGCCGCCGAGGACTTCCAGGCCGATGAACGTCGCTTCGTGAAGAACCCGGCGCTGTAATTCCGCTTGGGGAGCCGATTGCGTGAGCCGATGCTTTTCTCTTTTCGGTTCCACCGTCTCGGTTCCGACGGGGACTTCATCGGACAACGGTGTTTCTTCGACTCTCGATGCCAACAGGAGCTCCGAGGAGGTTGCGGCGTGTTCCCAACCTTTGGGGAGATACGATTCAAGGTCGATGATCTCCTGCGGATGGGTTTGATGGTGCTTGACCGACCGCAAAAAGTCGCCGAGCATCGATTGCTGGTCGTAAAAACCGGCGGGGAGCGTTTCGGGAAGCAAAGGGGTCAGCGAGACCGACCAAGTCAGACGATCTTCTTTACCGTAAACCGCACGCAGTTCGTCGATGAATTGCGCGGCGAGGGGGCCCCGACGTAAATTGCTGGCGAGCGGTCCCGGAGGCAAGTCAACATACCAACTGATGAAAAGATCGTAATCGGTTTGCGCGGCCCGATGATTTTTGATGCGTGTTCTCATTTCATCGGACAATTTTTCGGCGTCGTCGTTCGGCCCCAACGTAATTTGATCGTTGATCCAACGGATCGGGGCGGTCGGGATGAACGTCAGGATCGGATTCTCGTCCCACGGAATTTCGACGAGAGTTGCGCCGCCGACGCCGATTTCTTTCGGCGACCGACCGACCGTCGTTCCAGGATAATGGACGACAAACGGTTGCGGCGGCAAATCCTTTCGTTCCCGACGGGCAGCGGTCGGGTCTTCCATCGGCGTTGTTGGAGCCGTGAGCGGGATCGGCTTGCCGTCCTGTCCCCGTTTTCGAGGGTTGCCGCTGAATGTTGACCGTTGCGAACTTCCCCCCATCGCCCAGTAATCGATTCGACGAGTCGCCAACGATTCCGGTTCGATGTCCCCGTTGGCGACCGCGATCGTGTAGAGTCCGCCGGGATCCTGCGAAAATTCCGTTGCCCGAACGGTGCGACGGTGTTGATTACGGCTCATTCCAACGATTTTCGCCAACGGAATCGGCGAACCGCTGTGGGTTCGTTGGAAATAGTATTCCTGAATCGAATTGCTCGGAAAATGAAAGACGTTTCCCGGCAACGGAAAAGTCGCCAACCAATCGTCGGGAGAGTCGAACTCCCCTCCCGCCCAATAGACGGCGATTCCGGCCTCCTTGAGAAGTTCGAACTGTTCGAGCAGAAATTGGACCGTTCCGGGCCCGGCGAAGTTGACATTAATGATGTCGCCGCTCAAAATGAGGAAATCGACGTTTTCCGCCAGAACTTTTTCAAAAAGACGTTCGGCGGCTCGTTTTGAAACGTCCAGCAACCGCTGCTCCCAGAGGTCGGGACCAGCGGAAACCCCTTCGATCGTTCGGTCGAGATGCAAGTCGGAAGCGTGAACGAATCGAATCGGCGGTCGCGTTCTCAACGAAATCGTGCTGTTGGTGGAACTCATTTATCCTGAGATTGCGTCGTCAAACTAAGCTTTTTCTTTTTTATTTGTGCCTTCGATACAAACTGCGCATTCGCCCAGTATAGCGGAGTCGATCCCTTTTTACAAGCCGTTGGAGGATTCTCGCGAAGAAACACGCCAAAAACTGGAGAAAAAAGGTCGAAAAAGTCGAAAATATATTTCAGAGAAAACAGATACTTCAGCTTACAAGCCGGGATCTGCGGTCCTGGAGAACAGAGGCATACCTCAACACTCCGGGGGTACAGCACCCGGCTCATGCTCCGGAGATTTCATGAGTACCGATCCTCACGAAGAACAAGGCTCGCATCCGACGAAGGAGGAGCTATTGACGGCAACCCAACGAGTTGTCCAGCAACGCGGAACGCAGGGGACGTCTTCCGGCGGAGGGCGTGGTCCGACCCGCTCACCTGGGATGAAAGATGTCGATTGGAGTTCGCAAGGAGCGTTGGTTCTCGGGGGTGTTCTCTTCGGCGTGATCGTTCTTTATGTTCTTTTAGGGACATGTCGGTCCGTAGACAAGGAACCACGACGTCCGGTTACGGACGCTTCATTGCTTCCGGGAACGGTCAAGTACGGTGGTGTCCCTCTCGCTGGAAAATCGTTTGTCGGCATGGAAGCGACGCGGACGATCAAGGACGCGGATTTGATTGCGGCAATAACGCCGATCGCCGAGGAAAAAGGGCTCCCCGGAGACATTTTTGATGCCACTGTTCCGGCGAAATCGAATGTCGCGACGGAATTGACCAAACTTTTCACGATCTACAAGGACAATCCCGGCGAACTGGAGCGATTGCGGTCCGGTGTTTCGGCGGGTGAATGGAAAATCAGCAAGGAGACATTGAATCAAGTCTCGGAGACGTTGACACGACTGGAACCGAAACGGCAAGAGATTCGGAGCATGCTGGAACGGAAAGACGCCTGTTTTGCGTTTGAATTCGAGGATACCGCCGAAGGAAAGGTTCCGAACACGGAAGCGTCGGATTATATCGGTGATTACGTTTTGGTTGAAGAGTACGCCATCGCGCGGGCGCTTGATGAAGGTCAAATCGACGCTGCGACGGAGAGTCTGGCGTATATTTTTCGAATCGCCGAACTTGCGGCGGAAGTCAAGAATCCGGGAATTCGTTCCAAAGCGGCGAAAACAAGGCGGCACGCGATCGATATCATGCAAACGATCGTACTCGATTCGAAATTCCAGCAAAAGAATCTGCTCGATCTTTACGAAATGCTCAAGGAGCAATGGGAAAATTGGTCGAGCGATGCCAATACCTGGATCGGCGATCGGGCGAGCGGCCTGAAAGTTTATAATCTGATTGCTCAATACGGCTTGGAAGCGGGGCTGGAACCGAACGAAATCGCCGAGCTCAAGGAACGTGGACTTTTCGAAGGATATAACAAACAGAAAAACCTTTCGAAAATTCTCGCCAAAGATCAGGTTTATTATCTTCAGATGATGAAATCGATCATCGACATTAGTGCTCGGCCTCTTTATCAACGGCGAAGCGTGCTGGATCGGGTTTATAGCGAAACCCGTCGATTACGCGGCACGACGGAGGAGCCGCTCATCGCGGGGTTTCTGCTTCAGGGGATACCGGAACTGATGAATTACATGGCTCTTGAACGGGTGGAGTTTGAAACGGCGTTTCTGGCGGTCGCGTTTTCGTTGAACGAAAAATCGCCGGCGGATACCATGACGGTCGATCCGTTGTACGGCAAAAAATACGAGATGCGGCGTATGATGAATCCGACGGAACCGACAATTCCCATCGTCCAAATGACGCATTTCGGAAGCCTGAAACCGTTCCGCGTCCCGGATTACTCGAAAGTCCCCGCGGAACGGAACTCGTTGCCGACGTTTTAGCAACATTCACCACTCTCCCTCGGGAGAGGCCGGGGTGAGGGGCGAGAGACTTTGTTGTTTTCGTTGCGATTTTTCTTGGTTTTGAGCACAGAGCCCCTCACCCTAACCCTCTCCCGGGGGGAGAGGGGACGATAAAAAACGCCTCTCGTCGCACCGTTATTCTAATCGATGATTTGCAGATTATCGCGGTGGATCACTTCGGCGTAGAATCCGGAGTGTCCGAGGATTTCGCGGATTTCCTGCGACTTTTTGCCGCGAATCAGGAGCACTTCCTTGATGCCGTAATTCGTCAAACCACGAGCGATTTCGTGGTTCTCCTTGTCGACCAACGAAACGATTCCCCCCTTGTCGAAGGCTCCGTGCGCGTCGACGATCCCGATGGGGAGCAGACTTTTTCCCTGTTTCCGAACAGCGTTGACTGCTCCATCGTCAAGGACGAGCGAACCTTCGGACCGTACCGCGAAGCCGAGCCACCGTTTACGGGCCGAGAGATAACCGTCCTGCGACAGGAAAACCGTCCCGGTTTCCTTGGCGTCGAAAATGTTGGACAGGGTATTCGGCGCGTCGCCGCTGGCGATGATCACATTCCCGCCGGAACCGGTGATCATTTTCGCCGCTTTGAGTTTGCTCGACATTCCCCCTTTGCTCCTCTTGGAGCGTTTTTCGGCAACCATTTTCATCAGGTCCGGCGACCACTGTTCGACAAGGGAAACCAGTTTCGCCTCCGGATCGGCGGGATCCCTATCGAAGAGCCCTTCGACATCCGTCAAAAGGATCAGCAGCGGCGTTTCGAACAGGTTTGCGACCAACGACGCCAACCGATCGTTGTCGCCGAATGTCGTGTGCAACTCGTCGACGCTGACCGTATCGTTCTCGTTGATGATCGGCAGCGCCCCAAAATCGAGCAGCGACCGAATCGTGTTTCGGGCATTGAGATAGCGTTTTCGGCTCGAAAGATCGTCTGCCGTGAGCAGCACCTGGGCCGTATGGACGCCAAAACCGCTCAGATACCGTTCGTAGGTTTCCATGAGCTTGCACTGTCCGATCGCGGCGACCGCCTGGAGCTGCGCAAGTTCCGTCGGACGCTCCGTGAGACCGAGGCGTCCCATTCCGGAGCCGACCGCTCCCGAACTGACGAGGACGACTCGCTTTTTCTTCGCGATCATTCGGCAGAGGTCTTCGGTCAGCTTCGCGATCCGCTCTTCGTTGAGCAGGCCGTTCGAGAGCGTCAAGACGTTGGTCCCGACCTTGACGACGATCACGTCGGACGTTTTCAGGATTTCGTCGCGCAGAAAAGAACGCATGGTCGCAGAAAAAACGGTTTATTGCGCAGGTGATAAAATTTGATCCGTTGTTTGACTGACTGTGGTGTATGGTCCGCCGTGTTTTGAACTCCGCTCCGCTCCGTATAAAACACGGCTCCGTTCATTTTTTAGTAGCACCACATTAACGAGCCGGGACCTGTGGGCCCGACCAACAAGGGATAAAGCCAAAGTTTAGTTCCCCCCCCGAAAAACGCAAGCCGGGCGCCGCATCCGGTTACGATGAAATGTGCCGCGAAAACCATCGAAAAACTGCTCTTTTCCGAAACGTCGAAATCGGGTAGACTGCTCCCTCCCAACGAACGAGAGCGAGAAACACCGCAAGGATCGCGGCGGAATCGCTTTTACCGTTCAATCCCAACGACCCAATCACGGAGGTTTTCCAGAGCATGGAAGCTCGTTTCACTGTACGCTGTTGTCTGGCCGTTCTTTTGGCCGTTTTCTGCATGGGCGCGAAATACGAGACGGCGAACTTTCAAGTCGTCAACGCGCCGACCCCCGAACTCGCCAAGGCGTTCTGCGAAACCGCCGAACATTGCCGGGCCGAACTCGCCGTACTCTGGACCGGCAAGCCGATGCCGAACTGGTCCGCCCGATGTCCGATTCTCGTCAAAGTCGGCGAGAAACTCGGTCCCGGCGGCGCGACGACGTTCGTGTTCAACAACGGCGAAGTTTACGGCTGGGAAATGGACATCCAGGGTTCCGCCCAACGGATTATCGATTCCGTGCTGCCGCATGAAATCACCCATATGATCTTGGCTTCCCATTTTCGGCGTCCGATTCCCCGTTGGCTCGACGAAGGAGCCGCGACCTCGGTGGAACACAACTCCGAACGGGACAATTACCGCCGGATGCTCCTCAAGTTTCTCCGCGAAGACGTTCGCAAAGGGTTGCCGTTCAATCGAATGGTCGCCCTGAAAGAATACCCGTCCGATCCGATGCCGCTTTACGCTCAAGGGTTCTCCGTGGTCGAGTATCTTCTGAATCTCGGCGGACACGAACGGTTCATGCAGTTCGCGGGGACCGGGATGAAAAGCGGCAATTGGAACGCCGCCGTGCAACAGCATTACGGAATCGAGAGTCTCGGCCGTCTCCAGTTGACTTGGGTCGATTGGGTCGCCTCGGGGTTTCCCGCCGTACAACCGTTGACAGCAATCGCCGCTGCTCCGGTCAGGACGCCGATCACAGCTTCGCTGAATCCGCAACCGAACACGCCAGCACCGTTGCTCGAATCATCCGCCGAGACGCCGCAACCGCCGTTCGCGTCGGTTTACGCCGCCGGACTCGATCATAAAGCGTCCCGTTCCGTGAGCCCCGCTCCGGGGATCAACGAGACAACCGTTCTACTCGAATGGAAAGCCGCGGAAACCGTAATTCGATAACATGGGCATTGGGACCGAAAATCAATTCGGTTCCGGATTGGCGGTTGTTCGGCGGCAAAGGGCGATCAGATGGTCGGTCGCCGCTGAAATCGTCGCTTCGTCGGCGTTTGCCTTGATCGTGTTTTCCAACGTCGCCGCCGCCGGGCTCAACTCGGCGAAACCGTAACTTCCCGCCGCCCCTTTCAGTTGATGCGCTGCGCGGCCGAGTTCGGCCCAGTTCTTCGCCGCAAATTCCGCTTCGAATCGTGCAATGCGGTCGGACATTTCATCGACGAACAGTTGGACGATTTCCTGGAGGTCCGGATCGGATGCCAACACGGAATAAATCGGGGGAGGGACGTTGCTCATAGTGAAAGAAAAGAAAACGAATCAATCGAAAATTCCATAAATCGTCGTCGAGTTACGATACGGTTTCATACGGTCGACGCCCCGTTCGACGAACGGATTCCACGTCTTGATTTCCGCAATGTACGACCCGGGAAAGAGCGTCTTACCCGGCTCCAACGCCGATGATTGCGGGCCGCCTTGAATCGTTCGACTCAAAAGTCCCTGGAGTTCGCTGCCGGGGCCTTTCGGGGATGTCGGTGCCCCTGTCGGCAAGGTCGTTGCAACGAGCGGCATTTTTTGGCCCGCCCTCAACCCTTCGATGCGGAAGGTTTCCCCCTTCGGTGATTGAACGACGAGTGCATCGACATCGACCCCCAAACCGTTGGTGGCGGTCGGTGGCGAAACGGTCCAATCGAAGGTCAGGCGTTCTTTTCGATGGGACTGCGCTTTGCGAATCGCAAAATACGCCGGAACACGGGCATTGATCCAACCGCGGGAAAAATGCTGACTACCGCCGCCGACGACGTTCAGTTCCAGTGATCGGCTGTCACCGTAGCCGCGATTCATGCACGCCGTGACTTCGGTTTCCGGATCGAACACGATTCCGCCGCGTGGCGTCAGCGTGGCGTAGAAACCGACATATCCGATGGTCGTCGCTTCCCCTTGGCGTTGGTCCAAAATCGTCGTCGTCATGGAACTCGACTGCCGAATGAACCCTTCCTGCACGAAATTGACGCCGAGCACCAAAATGCTGGCAACCAGCGACGTTACGGGAACCGTCCAGAGGAGCCAGATTCGGCGTTTCAGGGCGCTCAGGACATAAATGTTGACCGGCCCGATCAGGATGGCGAACACGACGATCAGGATCATGATCAATTTGACCGGCACGCCGTACGATTCGACGACGGGAAGTGCTCGGAGTGTCGTTTCGCCGCCGGTCATCGAACCGGTCGCCGCGCCCGCTCCACGGTAGGAACGCCCCCCCCGTGAGGTGATATCCATGGCGCTTTCCCACGGTTTGACCCGTTCAAGCAACTGATCGCGGAGCGGATCAATGTCCGGTTTCGCCTTGGCGGTATCTTTGTCGATCGCGGTGACGGTTCCGAAGCCGGCGTCGAATTTCGTTTTCTTGAAATTGCGGGACGTCCATTCTTTCGGGGCGGACCAATCGGTTCCAACGATGCTGAGCATTCCGCCCGCCTCGGTGTATTTTTTCAGGGCGGCGAGGACTTGGGGGAATTCATCGGAAAGCTCTTTCCATTCGCCGCTGGTCAGAATCACGCCGTCGAATCGGGTGTACGCCAACCAGTTTTCGCTCCATTCGCCGACCGGCGCGTTGGCGAGCCAGCAGTTGACCTCGGCAGGGCCCGACATTCCTGAAGAACCGTGCGACGGCGAGGGTGCCGAGGACATCGTCGGCGGTTTGGCGACGCCGGTCCGAATCAGGTCGCGCATGTCCGCGGGAACACGTTGGCTGGCGAAAGCGTTCGCCGTTTCATTGGACCGTCGGGAATAGGCCGATATGTGTGAGTTGACAACGGTGAACGACGTCGGATTCTGCTGGTACCGACCGTCGATGATGATTTGAGCGCCGTTGCCGCTCTGCATGGCGACCACCGGCTGGAGCAGGCTGATCGTTGCGGAGGATTCGGCGGGAACGTCCGCTTCGTTGGTCGAACGGACCAGTGTCGGCGACGAACTACCGCCGGTAAATCCGGACGGAATCTGGATGGCGACGTGGTGCGGCTTCTTGTCCCGATTCGTGATTCGAAAACGATACTCGACGTATCCGTGGACCGTTTCATCGGCACGATTCTCCGCCAGCGGAATTTCCTGCACGCTAACCGAACCGTACGATTCGGCCCGAACTTGCGAGGAAATCGCCAAAAAAACGAACGCTAAACAGAGAATTCGGAGGCTCTTCATCATCGTTTTCGAAATTGTCCGAGAACAGGAAGGCGACAAAACGTCAATATACACGGAACGAATACGCGAATCAACAATCCGAACGCCAAACGGATTGAAACGTAAAATTTTTTCACGGAAGACAGGCGTTTACCGTTTTCCGCCCCGCCGGATTTCGTACATGGAGCCGCCGATTTTTTTGACGGCGTCGATCGTTTCCGGGTACGGTGTGTCGCAAACGTCGACGAGGCCGATCTGGTAATTCTCGCCGTCGCCGCCGCGTCCGGTCGTCGCCTGGTCACCGTATTGAAACCAATGGGTTCCGACGATGTTCGGGTGTTCCAATCCGGAGCGGACGTACTTTTCGTATGCTTCGGCGCGGGCGGCCTGATCGGCAGTCGGCTTCAGGCCCGTGTGGAGCATTCCCCGATCGAGCGCCCCGAAATGGAACTCGCCGATGATGACACCCTTGTCGATTCCTTCCGGCAACTTGAGTTTGCTCAACGTGTAATCGTAGATGTTGAAGCTGATCACGTCGCAGTATTTCGAGGCGGCAACGACGACGGCGTCGTTCACCCAAGCGAATCGGCAACCGAAATAGAGTTTGTCCGGAGCGATTTTCTTCAATTCGTCGCGGATCACGCTGAAATACTGCTCCGCAATCAAATCGTATCCGTTGCGCAAATCGGATTTGATAGCTTCCTTCTTGTCGTCGGGAGCCGTTTCGGAGGCGAGCATCGCCTTCCAGTCGGCGTAGGATGTTCCCCATGAAGCGTTGAGCTGGTCGGTCGTGCCGTATTTTTCCTTGAGCATTTCGACAACCGCGATTTTCGCCGGTTGCGTCGCCGGAGAAGCCAGCGCGGCGGACGCCAATGACGTGTCGCCTCCCCAGCCGAGTTCGTTGTCGACGTAGAATCCGATACACCAGGGATCGGCGGCGGTCTCCTGTTGCTTCTTCATCGTCTCGGCGAATTTCGTGCGAAATTCCGGGTGGAACGGGTCGCGGAACTGTCCCCAATATCCTTTGCTCCCGGCGATCACGGGCCCGGCGGTTCCGAGCGTCGCGGTGTACGGCGTTTTGCGGAGTTTGTAAATTTCCGGATCGGACCAGTTGGCGACCGTGTTCATTCCCCAAGCGCGGAGCCGTTGATGGACGGTTTCGGCGGAGAGGCGTTTCCAGTCGTCGCCGTATTTCAGGAACAGGTTTGACGCCGTGAAATTGTAGGTCTTGACATCTTTTTTACCGAGGTAATATCCGTGGGCGACCCAATAGTTTTTACCGACACACCACGGAAACGGAAGTTCCGCAAAGAGATATTCCCGATCACTCGTCGGCGTGTCGGCGGTCGAAGACCGAATACAGTCGACGCCGTGCGACCAGAACAAACGGCCTTCCGGATCGACCAACCACCATTTCCCGTCGACTTTTTCCGCGCGAAAACTTCCCGTTGCGGCGAGTTTCGGGCCCTTGGTCCAACCACCGTATTGGTTCCAATCGGGACGGGCTGCCGCTTGGGCGAGTTTCGCGTCTTCGATTTCCCGGTTCTTTTTCAGGTCGGCGTCGGACTTGACTTTACCCGGCCAATCGGCGTGAATGTACTGCCCGTATTTGTCGATCATCGGGAAGAATTTCTCCGGCGGCAACTGCACAGCGGCGTTCCGGGAAAGGATTTCCGACGGTTTTCCTTCCCGAGGTCCGGCGAAAAGACGGCGAATCCCAACCGTGTGCTCTTCTTTGGGTTTCGGGAAAAAGACCCGGACGCAAACGAGATCGCGCGGATCAAACGATTGTTCTCCGACCTTGCCGTCGGTATCCCCGCGCACGCCGCCGGGATAGCCGCGCATTCCGAAGAGTTTGTCCTGCAACACCTTCGGTAAACGATAGGGGAGCTCGATTTCGCAACGTTTCTTTTCGCCGGGCTCCAAATCAAAACCTTGGGAGATCGTTCGGATTCCTTTGTCCGGATTTGCGCCGGGAGAGTCGAGTCGGCAGCAAACTTTCATCGTGTTTGTTCCTAGGTTTTCGACATCCATGACGAACACGAAATTGGGATCAATCGACCAATTTCCCTGAAAGGCGACGCTCGGCCAATCGGTTTTCTCCTTGTTCGTGAAGACGAGCATTCCGTCTTTCTGGCCTGTTTTGACACGGTAGGGCTCGATTTTGACTCCCTGCGGATTGGCAACCGATCCGTCGAACACGACGACTTCGGCGGCGGATACGGCGGCGACGAACGAAAAGAGAAACAATCCGAACGACAATCGGCAAAGAGACATTGCGTAAACTCCTAGGGGAATAATGATGTTTCGCCCATTCTAAGCGAACCGATCGTGAAAATCCAGTCGGTCGATTGTTTTCAGGAGAATCGGAAAAGGGTATACTGAAGCCGAACAAAAACATTCACTCGAAATCGTTTCGCCCATGTCGCTATTCCGTTCGTTGTGGTACGACCGTTGGATCAATGTCGCGGTGATGCTCGGCGTCGTCTGCGCAACCGCCGTCTTGACGGGAGCACTGCTGGTCGGCGACTCAATGCGCGGCAGCCTTCGGGCGCTGACACTTGATCGGCTCGGTAAAATCGACACGATGTTGCAAGGAGCGAATTTTTTCACGCCGCCGCGGTTCCCCCTCGAAAAACCGTGGACGAAATCGGATGCCGCGATTCTGCTTCCCGCCGCCGTGGAAGCAAACGGCAACGTCAGCGGTACACAACTCTTAACGAATTCCGCGAGCTGGGGCCCGCGGTCCCGACTTTCCTCCGACGAAATCATCGTCAACACTATTTTGGCCCAGCGACTCAAGGTCAAGCCCGGCGACATGATTTCGCTTCGATTCAACAAACGGGAAACGATTCCACCGGACAGCGCATTGGGCCGCCGCGACGACACGCTGGTTCGGTCGCAACTGAAGCTCAAAGAGATCCTTTCGGACACGGGGATCGGGCGGTTTTCCTTGAAAGCGGACCAACAAGCGGAGCCGCTCTGCATCGTACCGCTCGATTGGTTGCAACGGAAATTGGATGTCGGCGACAAAATCAACACGGTATTTTTCGAAACGGATTCGCCGGAAACCGTGTCGGCGCCGGAAGACCGGAAGCGGCTCGAAGAGCAATTCAAGCCGACGCTCGACGATCTTGGGATTACCGTCGACGGCAATTACGTCAAGTCGACGAGAATGCTCTTTACAAGAGAACAAGGGCGCCGAGTACGGGCTCAATTGGGGGGGGATACTCAACCGGCGCTGGTTTATCTCGCAACAAAAATTCGCAATGTCAAAAACAATCGCGAAACGCCGTACTCGACCGTCATCGCAATGGACAAAGAGCCGGGGATGGAGCGTACTCGCGCAATCCCCGGACAAAACGATGAACTCTCGCTCAATCGCTGGACCGCTGACGATCTCGACGCGAAAATCGGCGACGAAATCGAGTTGACGTGGTTCGAACCGGAAAGCGTTCACGGCAAAACGGTCGAAACCACGAAAGTCTTCACGCTGACGGCGATCAACGACATTTACGATTCGAAAATCGTTCCCGACGTGAAAGGATTTACCGATGAGGTTTCCATGGCGGATTGGGAGCCGCCGTTTCCGTTCGACGCCAAAAAAATTCGAAAGAAGGACGAAGATTATTGGGACAAATACAGAGCGGCACCGAAAGCGTTCGTTCCGTTGGAAGTCGGCCAAAAACTCTGGGGAAGCCGCTTCGGCGACGTTACGACATACGTAGTTGAGAGTGGAGAGTTGAGAGTGGAGAGTTTCGCAAGCGAGCTTGAGGCCCCCTTGTTCGGCCTGAACTTTTTGCCGGTCAAGGAATTGGGGCTTAAAGCGTCGGCGGGGACGACGCCGTTTTCGGTGTTGTTTGTATCGTTCAGTTTCTTCATCATCGCGGCGGCGTTGATGCTCGTGTTGATGTTGTTCCGATTATCGGTCGAGATCAAGGCACGGCGAATCGGAATTCTCCTCGCCGTCGGTTGGACCCGGCGGCAGGTCGCAAGGTCGCTGGTCGCCGAAGGATTTATTGTTGCGCTGATCGGTTCGCTGTTCGGCGTACTGCTCGGATTGGTTTACGCCCGGCTCATGGTGTTCGGCCTGACGACGTGGTGGGTCGACGCAATTACCGTTCCTTTTTTGAAATCGTACGTCAATCCGTTGAGTCTGATCATCGGTTTCGGGAGCGGCGTCGTGCTTTCCGTGCTGACGATTCTCTGGTCGGTGCGCGGCGTGACGAAAATCCCCGTGAACTCGCTCCTCCACGGCGAAGTTTCATCATTCCGTCAAAGAGCCGGGGATGGAGGCGTACTCGCCGCAATCCCCGGGTGGGTGCTCGAAATGCTTTGCGTCGCCTACGGATTCTTCATGCTCCTTTCGGTAATACTCGGACAACTTTGGATTCACGATCCTGTAGGCCGAGCGGGTTTCTTTTTCGGAGTCGGAGCCTTAACACTTGTTTTCAGTCTCGGACAAGTCTATTATTATCATGGAATCGGATGGAATCTTTCGCGGATTGACAGCTCGTTTTCGTTCGCCGTATCAAATATTTCGAGAAACCGTACACGCAGCACGCTTTGCATCGGACTCGTTGCGTCGACATTGTTTCTCGTCATGTCCATCGGCGCTTTTCGACTCCAACCCCTTCCCTGGTCGTCGAATAAAGAAATTGTCGAAACAAATTTTCCGGTTTACGACGACTTGAATACGCCTGCAGGTCGAGAAAACCTTCCCATGCAAAGCGACGATGAAGACGCTTTCGTAACTTTCGATGTTCACGTTCAGGCATTTCGAGTCAAGGACGGCGACAACGCCGGATGCCTTAACCTTTATCAGCCGAACAGTCCCCGTATTCTGGGCGTCCCCAAAACAATGCAGGGAGAAGAACCCGAGAAAACATGGGGTCTTCTCAAACGTCCGCTGTCTTTCGATCCGGATGGAATACGGCGTGTTCCGATTCTCTTGGACGCCAACACGGCGATGTATTCGCTCCACCTTTACGGAGGAATCGGCGAAATCTACGAAATGAAGGATCTTTACAACCACAGCTTTCGTTGCGAGATTGTCGGGATCCTCAACAATTCGTTGTTTCAGGGCGATATTCTCATGGGAGAAAGCAATCTCTTGGAACTTTTTCCTGAAATTGGAGGATATCGATTTTTTTTATTTCACCTCAGGCAACCGACGGGCGACAGCGACCGTTGGTTCGTTCCGTTTTTGTATCGCGTTTTCGGAGATTACGGAGTTTCCATTGAATCCAAGGAGGACCGTTTACGAAAACTATTCGCGATCCAGAACACGTATTTGTCGACATTCCAGAGTCTCGGCGGCATCGGACTTCTGCTCGGTGTCTTCGGACTCGCGGTGATTCAGAGCCGAAACGTGCTCGAACGCCGCAAGGAACTCGCGCTGCTCCAAGCGGTCGGGTTCACCAAGAGCCGCGTGATTCTGTTGCTCCTGTACGAAAGTTTCACGCTGCTCGGTTGGGGACTCGGCTTGGCGGTTGTTGCGTCGGCGTTCGCTCTGTTTCCGTTCCTTCTCGGAACCGTGCAACAGATCAGTCCGGAGTCCGTGTTGCGGCAATTCGCCGTGCTTGTCGGCGGACTGCTCTTGATCGGTGTCGTTTCGAACGTCGCCGCGGCGCTCGCCGTGCTCAAGATTCCCGTTGCGTGGGAACTCGCCGAAGAACGATAAAAACGAAACGATCCGTTACGGTCGGCGACCGTAGCGGATCGTGAATTTCAATGTTCGTCGATCGTCAATTGCGTGTTGCCCAGGAACGCAAGCGTATTCGAATTGGATAAAGGCCGCAGGAAATTTTGGGACTTCCGTGGAGCGACCCCGTACTTTTCCTATACGAGCTCTTTCTTAGCTCCAATGAGAGTCCGAAGACGCTCCGCCAACAACGATGAGTCGAACGGTTTCTTAAATGTTTCGTTGATACTCGAGCGATCAAAGCTCATGCTGCTTCCGTCGTCGGGAAGGAGCGCGATCAGGATCACTTCCGAGAATTCGCTGTTCCGCCGCAGATTTTGGCACATCTGAACGGATTCGGTCTTCCCGATCGAGAAATCGACGATGATACAGTCCGGACGGAAACTTTCGGCTTGAATGCCGGCGTCGAATCCACTGGCGGCAACGGCGACGCGGAATGCTTTTTCCACGGGCAGTTCTCGCTTGAGATTCTCGATCAGCACCTGATCTTGAGCGACGACCAAGACTTTCGCCAAGGTTTCGTCTTCGAGATCGCCGAGAGGCATCCCGTGCTCCTTCAGGAATTTGATCAGGAACTCGCGGGGAATCCGACGGTCCTGCGAGCCGGGAATTCGATAGCCTTTCAGTCGGCCGGAATCGAACCACTTACTGACGGTACGCGGGGCCACCTTACATATTTTGGCGACCTGGCCAGTTGTAAAAACCTTCATTGCAGGTTCTCCGATTGTCTTACACTAATTCTACCGTTCCGAATACTCTCCTAACATTCGGAAGCTCTACCGCCCCTGTTGTATTCTTCCAAACCGAGCAGGTTCGAAATGTTCCTGGGTCAGGGCATGACGATTTTGCTTCTTCAGGGCAGAATGTTTCAGGGAAAGACGGGTCCCTCCATCTTTCTAGAAAATTCATCGGCAATGCGTCCACCGAAAAATGAGGAATAATTGTAAAACGACATCCAAAGAGAAAACTCTTCCTTCGCCCTACTTTTTCCCCTTCGGTGGCGGCCCCGAATACCGAGCCGTCAATCCTTGACAACTCGTATGGAATGTCGTTTTCTCCAAAGAACAGCTCCGTGCTTCCGGCGGTTGACGAACGGCGTTCCATGCCTCTCGACGACCGTTGTGTTCTTCGTTTTCCTTTTCGTCGGCTTTCTGGGAACCGGCAAAACGGTTGAATTCGATCTTCCTCGCCAGACGTATTCATCGGTTCGAGCGATTGTAAGACTTTAGACAGAATCACTCGAAATAGCGGTCGAGCCGAAGAATACAGGCATTCTTGGATTTTCGATTGTGCTCACCGTTCCCGATACGCCTGATCTACCGAAAAAACGTCCCGAATCCTTGGAATCCCGACCTTGGGCGCGTGGTGCGTGAATGTCATGCTTTCACAAAACAATGAAATTTGAAAAGAATAGGGGTCGACTTTTCGACAACGGCCGATTAAAATAAGGAAATGTGAGTTTCCGTTCCTTCTTTCCGTGGTATTGCGATGTTCCGTTCTCTGATTTTTTGGGAAATCTGCCGACGAATCGACGATGGAACTCCGATCGGTCCTTGGCTGATCTGGATCGCCGGACATGATCGGAAAACCGCCGATTTTCTTCGTAAACTGCAGGGACTGGAGCATCGGCTTTGTTCCGATGCCGCCCGGATCACCGAAGAAAGAAAACGGACGCCGCTTCGAGTCGCCAGCCGGTTCACCGATCGAAAAACCGTGGGACGGAAGAATGTCGTCGCGGCAACAACATTGGCAATCACGCTGATAGGCGTGAGTGCTCTTCTTTGGGGAACCTTTTTCGGTGACGCTTTTCACACCGTATATGCCGTTTCCGCCGAGCCGAACTCGGCGTCGCCGACTTCCGTGGTCCAGAGCGATCCGCAAGTTTTCGAAGAACTTGTTCAGCTTTGCCGGACATCTCCCAACGAAATCGGACCGTTTTTCAACAGTCCGAATCGGTAATCACCGAAACCTTTAGTTTGCGGGCTGAGCAGATCGGTGAGTCGAACTAATTTTTTTCGAGGGTCGGACTTTTTTCGGCCTTTTTCTTGGCGTTTTCTTCGGCTTCACGAGCGGCGAGAACTTCCTGATACCGCGGCGGTTTGTGGAAGACCCGCTTGAACCGCGTCGCTTTATCGGCGTCGTCTTTGCTGAGCAGCGCGATCCGTACCTTTTCGTCGGCGATCACCGTCAGCCGTTTCAGATCACGATTCGCCGCCGCAAGGCCCGATTCCGTGGCGGCGAGCGCCGCTTTTTCTTGCTGCCAATGGGCTTTCATGGCGCAGGTTTTGCATCCGGCATCGACAACGACCGTTACGGGCGGGGCATCCGTTTCGATGACCGCCGGTTGCGGAGCCGGGGAAGCCAAGGCGGGCCCGTTGAGAAATTCGTCGATGTTGAGAGTCATCGGTCCCAGATCGTTGGAAGGAATAGCGACCGCCGGAACCGGTTCAGCGACCGGAGCGGCGGGCGATGCGGCAACGTCGCCGCAGCAAGCATGATCTTTCAGCCATTCCCCTTTTTGAACACGAGCGGACAAAACATCACGACGATTCGTCAAGCCGGCGATGGCGTCTTCGCATGCTTCCTGAGCGGCAACGGCATTGCGGGCGTTGACCTGTTCCTGAATGGCGTGGTTGAGTGCACAGCGATACTCCCACGATATTGACGCCACGGGACACCCTTGGCAGCGATAGTTTCCGGAGTGTTCGTCGAAACCGATTCCTTGAGCCAGAGCAGTGCGTCCCCAAGTCCCGCCGTAGTATCCCTGATCCTGACGCGGTCCGTCGAGCAACTGATACTCGTGGCCGTAGTCCGCAAGGTGTTTCGAGCAGCGGGAACAGTACGGCGTCGCGCAACTGTGACGGGGATCCTTGCTCTCCCGTTCGAGCTGTTGCTCACGAAGAAGCGTGTACGAACCGGAATGGATCCCGGCGTGAAACGGAGTTCGTACTTGGCCGAAAACGTCGACGACATTCAAAACGGCGACGCTCAAAATGAACGAAAGGACGACAATTGTGTTTTTCATGATTTCCTCCGGGGGGTAAACAAACCGGTACTCAGGCGAGCAATCCGGCGAAGTATTCTAGGTCGGGAAACGTGAAATGCAAACAAATTCGCCGAATTTTGAGATATTACCGCCGCATGCACCAGCGCGGAGTGATTGATGCTTTATTCCAATGGGTGCGCCGGCGTCGGAATGGGCGATGATGTCGGAGCGACCCTTGTCATTCATTCAACGGTATTTCCATACACCGGAATGACAAATGTGTTTTTCGTCGGCAGATCGACCACGGTACAACCGCAACCGGAGATAACGTCCGAAATGTTCAGCGGCTTCGCCCCGAGATTCTCGATCACGAATTCGAGAGATACGCTCCCCTCGGATTCTCGGACCCGACCAAAATCGTGGGAAGGCGGCACGATCCTGAACGACGCCTCCGGCTTTTCTTTTGGTGTCGGCTCGGTTTCGGAGGAACAACCGATGAAAAGAACACATGACAGGCAGATAGGGAACATGAAAACGGCGTGTTGCATCATGAGGCCTTTTTCATGCGCTCGCGAATTCTCAAATAGAGGGCAAGAGCAAAGAGTGCGACGCCGATCGCCACGAATAGATATTGTCGTCCATTCGTGTTTTTTTGCAACAAGAATTCGCCGTCGGTCGTTCTCAGCCAGCTCATTCGATCCAGATCGAGACCACCTTTGGCAAGCGAAAGCGTTCCCGGCTGATCCGCGACATAGCTCCGATTTTTACCGCCACGATTGTCTTTCACTTTTCCGTCGACCGGAATATCGATGCAGAACTCCTCGTCGGAAACCGGCTGGTTGATCGTGAATGTCGAGGGATCGATTTGATAGGTAAAAAAATGGACGGTTTCTCCCGTCGTGGCGGCATATGTTTTGTCCGAATGTTGGGTCGGGAACCAAAGGCCGCTCTCGCGGTGCAGAAAAAAGTTGCTTGACTTGATTTCGCGTACTCCGTCGCCTTCCAAGTCGAACCCCTCGATCAACGGACAAATATAACCTTTCGAGGCGTCCACCCAAAAACGTTCCGCGACTTTATCCCCTTTTTTTACTTCAAGCACCGTCGCCGTCGCGCCGTTATCGTACTCCTTTTCGCCGGCAATGCTGAATTCCAATCCCGACTCGGTCAGGAAAGACTTGAATTTTTCGATTCCTTTCGGAGGAAAAACGAATTTCGAACGGCTGGTGTCATCAAGGAGAGTTCGGATGGCATTATGGACGAAACTCCCTTGCATTCGACCGAAACGATGGAATTCCGGGAGGCCGAAGAATTCATTGGAAATGAACGCCGTTCGGGAAACAGGTTCCCATCGAAGAAACTCGCACTTTTCCGGAAAATTCGGATTGCCGACCCCGAAAATGATCCCCGGCAACTCGGCGGGAACTTTTATGGACGGATCGTCTTTTGACGGAACGAACTGCCTCGTCTCCGATCGTCGTAATCCTTGGAATTGTTCGTTTCCTTTCAGTAAAACACGCTCAAAACTTTTTGTCCCGTCTCGTTCCATACGGAACATGGATTCTTTCATCTGCTCCAGTTTTTCAGCGCTGAAGCTATCTTTCCAAACATCAAGCCGTTCATTGATTACCTTCCTCAAAGCGTCTTCCGAATCATGAAATCGAGCAGTTTTTGTAACTTCCGCCCACCCGCTTTGGATCAACGTCGGATTGTGTCCGGAGCTCCTGCAAGCGTTAACGAAGAATTCCAACTCGTTCGCGATGAGCGAACCGGAAAAAATGCAAATAGAAGCGAATGTTGCGAAGAAAAATCTTTCCATGATCATGAAATTTTGAACGAGAGGACCACTATTCAGCCGTTCCAAAATTTGTCTCGATCCCACTACCTGCAACTCACACCGGTGGGAGGGGCCTCAGAGGTATTGGTGGAAATTGAATCCTCAATCGTACCGGCATCACATGTTCTTGTAGTATAAAAGTAGGTGGTTGATGTCCTTCGATACGCTGGAATTGAGTTGATGCGGATGAAGCACGGTTGCGACTCCGGATCATATTCACAATCGCTTAGTTGATAATGCTCCAAAGTCACATCACATCTTGATCCATATGCACAATGACCTCTGGTGAATGCTGGATTGGGATTGGGTAACGGAATATCGGTGCATTTACCTTGATCCAACGAACCGCCTGCAAGTACCAACGAGGCCAAGCCGAGGAAGGCGATCAAGCAGAACCCATAATTACGCCCCTTTACATAAATGTTCGTCATGTTTTTCGCCTCTTGTAGGTAATGTCGAAAACGCAGCGTTTGCCAGAACGTCGCCGATTATACCCCCCCCTTTTTTCGGAAGTCAAGGAAATTTTGAAAAAAATTACAAAATCGTTGTTTTTCAGTGGAGGCAACGATTGTCGAACCATGGCCACGCTAAAACCCGTCCACGAAATTCTGGTTTGCGGTACTTTCGCCGACGTTGTAACACCCAATAGGAGTTTCTTTCGAACCAACACGCGGAATCCTGCGTAGAACGATGTAGTTTGAACACCGACTCATTTTCCGGTATAACAGGACTATTTGAAACAACCGGGACTCGGCGTTCGGAGCCTGACGATTGCAACGAATTTTCACGGCGCGGATTGCCGGAATAATTTTGCCTTGGTTCGTTTTGTGAGCTATACTCACCCGGCTGAAAATTTGATTGAATGTCGTTCCCTTCCCCCTCGCCGGACTCACGGTCTCCGGTTCGCCTCGGACCGTGGGTTCACCTTATACCGTATCGCAGCGATTGCCGATCACGCGAAACATGAAAAAGTCCCCGTACCGACATCCGGACACCTTTCGCTCGAAGTCGACGCCGACTCGGCTGATCGGTTTCGCCTTGGCCGTCTGGATGAGCGCTTTGCTGCTTCCCGCCGTGTACGCGCAAAGTCGTGTTCGATTTACACCACCGGTCTTTCCTTTCGGCGAACGACAGCGGACCGAACTGACGAATCCGTCCGAGCGAATCCGATATTCATCCGATTTCGAACCGACGACTCCCAATGTTTCGTCGCTGACGCCGCAGCAGGTCAATAACCTCTCCTCGGAAACGCTGGTTCCGTCGAATCAGGTCAAATCGTTCGAGCGGCTTCTCCCTCAACGGACGCAAAAGCCGACGCTTTCCTTCGAGGCGGACGCCCCGATCCGGTTGGACAATCAGGAGCATCGCTCCCTGCCGTTGCCGCCGCCGATCGACCGCGAAGAACTTCGCCTCGTCCTCGCTCAAGGCGAGGAAATGGAAAAGGAAGGACGCTGGGCCGATGCGCTGACCCATTACGAAAGCGCCTTGCGGGCTTTCCATAACGAATCCACGATCGTCGAACGGTTCCGGACCGCTCGATTCCATTACGATATCGAACGCCGGATGCACGACACGAGTTATCTCCGGATCGTTCAATCGTCCGGCTTCACCGACGTCCTGAATCTTTTCGAAGAGATCATTTCGAAGATCCAGAACAATTACGTCGACTTGCCGCATTGGGACGCCCTGTTCCGCAACGGCGTGCAGGACTTGGAAATCGCGGTCGCCGATCCGCTCTTTCGAACGAAAGCGGGACTGAACGCCTCGAACGAGCGGGTCAACGCTTACTTGAAAACCGTCCGCGAAACGGTGAACGGTTGGGAGATTCGCAACCGGGAAGATCTCAAAAACGGTATTTTGCGGCTCGCGGAGATTGGACAACAGCAAATCGCGCTGAATCCGTCCGTCGTGCTTTTGGAGTTCACTTGCGGCGTTGCGAATTCCTTGGATCCGTACACGTCATACCTGACGCCGAACCAGTTAAACGATACCTCCTCGATGATTTCCGGTAATTTCGTCGGACTCGGCGTCGAGTTGAAGTCGGATCGGGAATCGTTGATCATCGTTCGGGTGATTTCCGGCAGCCCTGCGAAAGAGGGGGGCTTATTGGACGGCGACCGCATCCTGACCGTCAACGGTGTTTCGACGAAAGGGCAGGACACGAATCGCGCCGCCGACATGCTTCAAGGAGAAGAAAACAGCGTTGTTCGGCTTGTCGTGCAAACGTTCGGCCA
Organism: Thermoguttaceae bacterium; assembly: GCA_031549705.1. Taxonomy (GTDB): domain Bacteria; phylum Planctomycetota; class Planctomycetia; order Pirellulales; family Thermoguttaceae; genus WRKP01. The sequence continues at coordinate 14,821 of JAVBPI010000204.1, read as the reverse complement.
GAATCCGCGTGAACTTCGAATCATGCGGCGTCGGATCGAAGTCGCCAGCGTCGAAGACGTTCATATGCTCGACAAGAACATCGGATATATTCGCCTGACCGGTTTTCAAACGAAAACCTGCGACGAAATGAAGAAAGCGCTTTGGGACCTGAATCAGCAGGGAATGAAGTCGTTGGTGCTCGACTTGCGTCACAATCCGGGCGGCTTGCTGCATATCGGCGTCGAAGTCGCGAATCTGTTCATCGAGTCTGGTCCGATCGTTCGAACGCGTGGACGGAGCGTGGGAACCGAGACGCCGTATCAGGCGAACGGCAAGGGAACATGGAAGATGCCGTTGATCGTTTTGATCGACGAAGAGAGTGCCAGTGCATCGGAAATCGTCGCCGGAGCCCTTCGGGATTATCGACGTGCGGTATTGGTCGGCAAACGGAGTTTCGGCAAAGGAACCATTCAAGCGATTCTTTCGATCAACGGCGGACATTCGAACAATCCGCCGGCGGGGCTTCGCTTGACGACGGACAAGTTCTACTCGCCGAGCGGGTTGCCGTTCAGCGAGGTCGGCGTCATGCCGCATGTTCAGGTCGACACCGAAGAGCGGTATGCCGTGGGGCGTCCCAACAACGGACGTATTCAGGTTGCGACACGGAGCATCACGAGTTCGCCGTCCGATCCTTTCATCCGCCAAGCGCTCAGCACGCTGAAGGAACTGAACCCGACGAATTAAATTTCTCCGTCATCCCCGCGCAGGCGGGGCTCCAGAGATTCATTTTCAATGGGTTCTTACATCCGTTATTCACGGATGTAAACGATTGGCAGAATTTTTCGTCCAGGTTACGGCGTCGACTGGCAGTTCACCACCGATGACGCTCGAATCAAACTCAAACGACTCTATCCGCAATTTTAGAACTGGTCGGATACTGGTATAGCGACAAAATCGGGCAAAAAACGCCACCGTGTTGTGATGGCGTTATTTCCTAAATAGTTGAAAAATAACAACTTACTAAATGGAGCGAAGGGGAATCGAACCCTCAACTTCAGCATTACGAATGTCCGGTTCGAGAGTTTCGATGGACTTCGGCGTCCAGAAGAAGATCGACGATGCCGCAATCCCAACGAGACCGACGGTGATAAATGTTGCGTGAAATACGCGAACGACCTGTTCGGATGTCGCATGGGACATGCTCGAAACGGGGATGCCGAAAATGTTTCCATAGAGCCCAAGAACCATCGCGGCAAAGGCGATACCCAAGCTGAGCGAAACCTGGATCACAACCGACAGCAAACCGTTTCCGGAACTTTCCTCTTCCCGCGGAAGCGACAGCAGCGACAGCGTGTTCATCGCCGTGAACTGCATGGCGTTGAAGACGCCGAGAATCCCCAAATGGAGCAGCAACAGCGGAAACGGCGTTCGCGGATCGGTGAGGGCAAGGCTCATGATGAGCAGGCCGACCATGATCGTGTTGACGATGAGAAATCGACGGTATCCGAAACGGTTCAAAAGCGGTTCGATCAGCGACTTGCCGATGAACGCCGCAATGAACATCGGCAGGGAGGTCAACCCTGCCACGACGGGAGTCAGTCCGAATCCGACTTGAAGGAGCAGCGGCATCAGGAACGGCAGCGCCCCATTGGCGAGTCGCGCGAAAATCCCGCCGAGAATTCCGACGGTGAATCCGCGATGCCGGAACAGTTGCGGATGGAACAGAGGAGCCTCTTTCATGGACGCATAAGTCCAATATCCGACGAACAACATCACTCCGGCAATCGCCAGGGAGACGGTGATCGGAAGAGGAAAACCCAATTCGCTAATCCCTTCCAGCGTCAACAGAATGCAAATGATCGACGTGCAAAAGAGCGTCGCACCGACCCAATCGAACGGTGGCGGATTCGTCTTGCGGAAATCGGGAAGGAGCGGCAACACCGCTAAACTAACCGCCAGGCCGACCGGCAGGTTGATGAGAAAAATCCAGTGCCAAGTGGCGTGCATCACGATCATTCCACCAATCAGCGGACCGATCAACGGCCCGATCAGCGCCGGAAGAATCACGAAGTTCATGGCGCGAACGATCTCTTTTTTGGGAAACGCTTTCAATACGATCAGGCGGCCGACCGGAACCATCATGGAGCCGCCGATTCCTTGGAAAATCCGGCTGAGCACAAGAATTTCAAGCGATGGCGACAGCGCGCAAAAGAGCGAACCGACACAGAAAAGGATGATCGACGAGAAAAAGACGAGCCGTGTTCCGAAACGGTCGGCGAGCCAACCGGAAATCGGAATCAGGAGAGCAACGGTCAGCATGTAGGCGAGTACGACGGATTGCATTCGGAGCGGACTCTGCCCAAAATATTTCGCCATGGTCGGAAGCGATGTGTTCAAAATCGTACCATCGAGCATGTTCATGAAGAACGCGGACGCAACGAGCCAAAGGAGGGCAAGTCGCCCCTTTTCGCCGATTTGCTCCACTTCGTGCTTGCCAAGCGTCGTTAACTCGCCGTTCACGCTTGAAACAGTTTGGATGTCTTGTGAGGCGGAAACGGTTGGTACCGATGTCGGCGTTGCCGGTATTTCATTCCGTTGAATGGCGTTGACGTAATTCGCCAAGGCTTGCCGGTCGGCAAACGGTTCGATCGCCGCAAGAAGCTCCTCCGGCGTCTGAAAACGATCTTCCGGTTCTTTCGCCATCATGCGGCGGTAGACGGCTTCCAACGATTTTCCGGTCGGCAGGAGATTGAGCAGCGGCGGAATCGGCGACGACATGTGGGCGAGCATTTTTTTCCGCGGCGTGTCGAGCTCCAGATCTCCGTAAGGCGCTTTCCCCTTCGTCATAAAATAGAGCGAACACCCCAGCGCATAAATGTCCGCCCGGATATCGACCGTTCCGGCGTCGTCCCATTGTTCCGGTGCCATGTAATCGCTGGTTCCCATCCGGATGCCGCAATGGGTCAACGAACCGTCGGTCCACTTTTTTTGCAACGAACTGAAATCGAATTTGCCGAGTCCGAAGTCGAGGAGCTTGACGACGTTTTGATGGTTGAGCATGATGTTTCCCGGCTTGATGTCGCGGTGGACCAGGCCGAGTTCGTTCATGTGGATCAAACCGAGCGTCGCCTGCCGGATCACTTCGCAAGCGGCCCCGACCGGCATGGATTGAGGGGAAGCGTCGGCGCTGCCGTCCGGCGTCTCCTCACGGTGTTGCACCAAATCCGCCACGGAATTCCCCTCGATCAATTCCATGACGAGGTAATACGATCCTCGCTGTTCCCCGGCGTACAGGGCTCGAACGATGTTCGGATGGCTCACGCCGCCGACGAGAAACATTTCCCGCTGAAAACGGAGCACCGCCTGTTCGTCGTCCGGCGTGACGGACGGCAAGACCTTGATGGCGACCAGTTGGTTCAGGTATTTCTGGACTCCCCGATAGACGACTCCCATGCCGCCGCGACCGATCTCTTCGAGGAGCACATAGTCCCCCAAGCGGTTCGGGATCGTGTGTTTCTTGACCTGATCGACGACAATGTCGGAGTACTCGGGAAAACGAAGCATAGACTCCGACTTCATTTGGTCGGCGAACTCCTGGTCGTTTTGATTCGCTTTCTCAGAAAGCTCTTTGCGGTATTGGAGCTCCACGTCGAAAAGTGCGCGAAAAAGATCTCTCCGCAATGGATCGTCGACCGCCGCCAGATACATCTCGATTTCCGGTTGCTCTCCTTTTTTCAAGAGCGTTTTGAAGTCGTTGCGGATCGCGTCGATATTTTCCAGACTTAAATTCGAAAACTGGGGCGTCGTGTCGTCAAGCATCGGTTCTCCGAGTTAATTGTCGCAATATTTCGTCCGGTTCGATGCCGTCGACTTGCGCAGCATAGTTCGTGATAAGACGGTGCCGCAACACCGACGGGGCAATTCGATGAACGTCTTCAACGGCGACGGTCGGTTTGCCCGCAAGGGCGACGAGCGATTTTGCGCCGAGGATCAAAAATTGAGCGGCTCGCGGACCGGCGCCCCATTGGAGATTCCGTTTCACGAATTCCGGGGCGGTCGGATCGTTGGGTCTTGTCGAACGAACCAACCGAACCGCGAATTCCGCGACGTGCCGGGGGACCGGAATCCGACGGACCAATTCCTGGAACGAAATAATCGTTGTCGCATCGAGGATCGGTTGTCGCCGCCGAGGCGTCTCCGCCGTGGTGCGGAGCACGATGTCGATTTCGTCCGCTTCCGTTGCCGGGTAATCGATTCGGACATTCATCATGAATCGGTCGAGTTGCGCTTCGGGAAGCGGATACGTTCCTTCCTGTTCGATCGGATTTTGCGTTGCGAGAACGAAGAACGGCTCCGAGAGCGGATACCGTTTGCCGCCGACGGTCGCTTGCCGTTCCTGCATCGCTTCGAGGAGCGCGGCCTGCGTTTTCGGCGGCGTTCGATTGATTTCGTCCGCTAAAACGAAGTTGGCGAAGAGCGGCCCCGGCTGGAAGACCCATTCCCGGTGGCCCGTCGAACGATTCTCCTGGATAATATCCGTTCCGGTAATGTCGGACGGCATCAAATCCGGCGTGAACTGAATCCGGCGGAATTCCAGGTCGAGCAGTTCCGAAAGCGTTCGGACGATCAACGTCTTCGCCAAACCGGGAACGCCGACGAGCAGGACGTGTCCGCCGGCGAAAATCGAAACGAGAATTTCTTCGAGGACGGCTTCCTGCCCGACGATCACGTCACCGACCGCCGCGACGAGCCGCCGTTTCGTCTCGGCGAGTTCTTTGAGAAGTGCGATGTCGTCGGACATGGTTCGTTCCTTGCTGGTTAACATTTCGTCATCCCCGTGTAGGCGGAGACCTAGAGAGTAAGTCTCAACATACTCTTGCACACGCTATTGATGGCATTTCCTTAACTTTATTGAGCATGGGCCGATAATGTGATAAATCTGATCCGTTGTTTGACCGCCTGGTGTGTAGGGGCCGTCGTGTTTTGAACCCCGATGTACTCTGTACAAAAAAACGACCTTGTTCATTTTTTTGCCGCCCAACCAATAACTGATGCAAACAGTCAATCGTATCTTTTGTCTAGGTCCCCGCCTTCGCGGGGATGACGGGAATGCGGTGCACTACCCCATTCCCGGCGTCCCAACCTTGCACGGCGAGGTAATCGACGATTTCCGAGGCGATCCAGTTCCGATGCTCCTCGCTGCCGCACGGAAAATAGTACGACTTCTTCCCGACATCGAAACGGATCAAGTGATTCGCGATTCGTTCCTCGAATATCGATTTCGACGGAAGCGATTTTCGAACGACATAAAACCCGGTCAACTTTTCAAGGGGAATCGTCGAGGAAGATCGATTCCATAGAAAACGACGACAATACTGAATCGTCAGGGAATTAATTGTAATCGTCCATTTACCAAAAAATTCCGAGGCGTAATTGGCAAATGTCCAATACGAGAAGAGAGTCACGACACCGAAAACCAAGGAAATGAAAAACACCCCGAAGAACACTCCCGTCGATTCATGCCGTTCAAAAAGAATCATTCCTCCCATAAAGACGGCGAAAAGCATGGAAGAAAACGAAATCAACAAAATCGTACCGAGCAGTGCGAAAAAGAATTTCTGGACGATTCCGAATGGTTTTGATGCGGACACACGAACCAAAAAACGGTCGGCGTCCAGGGAAAAAGCCGGACGGGAAACCGTTGTTAATCGCGGCATTCGGAGTGAACTGAGCGGGATTGGATTCCGTGGTTGGAACGGCGACGTGAACGGGTTGATGACGTCCGAAAAATGGAACGCCCGAACATCGGAATACGAGTGGTATCGATCGCGTAATTGTTGGAGCTCTTCCGGCGTCGGTTCCGGATCCGGGGGAATGTCCCACCAATCGAATCGTTCGCCGCAATTCTTTTGACGGCAGACCGCTTCCCCTTTCGCCAGGTCGAGGTCCGCCGCCGGAATCTTCATCCCGCAACGGCGACAGAATATCTGGACGAAAAGCGAGTCACCGATGGGACGGACCATCAGCGACTCCGAGGGATGATTCGCGAATTGAGCGAAAGGAACCATCGGCGAACCGGCGGAAGTCGTTTTCAGGAATTCGTGCAGTTCATCGAGCACCCAATTCTCTTCTGCTTGCGACGTCAAAAAAATCGTGAACGTCCGAAGTTTACGGTTCGTGTTCGTATAATGAAAAATGAGTTCCCGTTCGTTCTCCGGCTCTTTCGGCTTGAGCGGCTTCGACTCCAGTCGGCCGATTTCCGTCATCGGAATTTTCATCGTCCAACGGAAAAAGAACATGCCGCGCCGAACGACCAGCGTATCGCCGTCGCAATCGAGGATCGTTGCAATGTTCTCCTCACATCGCAGGGAACGGGACAATTTCCAAGCGAGCCAACCGACGATCAGCAGTGCAAACGGCGAGAAATTATGCGGCATCGGCACTAGTCCGATCACGGATCCGCAACCGACCAGAAAAACAAAGATGACATACGATGTCAGGAGTGCGAGCGGCAACCGCCAGAGATGCGATGTTCGAGACGGACAGCGGAAAACGATCCGATCCCGTTCCCGTCGGATATCGACCCGATGCTTTTCCGGCTTCGGAATTTTCGTATCGGCAATGAGAAAGATTCCGTCGCAGTCGGCGCACTTCTCCCACGAACCGTCGGGATCGTCCGTCGTTCGCGGAATCTCCCGAAAGCATTGAGGACAAATTGCGGGGGGGGAAGACATAGGCAACGACTTCCGAAAGAAAGAAAAGCCCGTCATCCCCGCGTAGGCGGGGACCTAGAGTGTAAACGTCGATAAACTCTTGCACACGTTATGATGAAATACATCAACGACGGATGCAAACGAACAAAATGCCTGTCGTCTAGGTCCCCGCCTGCGCGGGGATGACGAAGAAATACGGAAAACTTTGTCCTACCATTTGAGCCCGAACTGTTCACCACCGCTCGATTGGCCGGCGCCCCCTTTGAGCGGGCCCTTCGGGGACTGCTTGAACTTGACCGGAGCGGCAACCGGTTCGCCGACGTCTTTTTTCCCTTTTCCTTTTTTGGCGGGCTCACCGGTCTGTTCGGATTCGGCGGCCGGTTCCGGCGTCGGTTCCGGTTCGGGGATCGGGGCGAGCTCTTTCATGGAGAGCGCAATTCGTTTCGTCACCGGATCAATCGAGAGAATATAAACGTCGACCCATTCCCCTTCTTTGACGATTTCATTGACGCTGCCAACCCGTTTACGGGCAAGCTCGCTGATATGGATCAACCCTTCGACGCCGGGCATCAGTTCGACGAACGCACCGAAGTCCATGATTTTCGAGACTTTACCGCGAGCGGTCGTCTTCACTTGGAACCGCTCATCGATATTCGCCCACGGATTCGAGGCGTCGTCCCGATAAACGAGCGAAATTCGATTCGCTTCCTTGTCGATCTTGGCGATTCGAACATTCACGCGGGTCCCTTCGGTCAGCACGTCGCTCGGATGCTTGATCCGGCCCCACGAAATCGCGCTGATCGGAATGAAACCGTCGACGCCGCCGAGATCGACGAACGCCCCGGCATCGATGATTTTCCGGATCAAACCGTCGCGGATCTGGCCGACTTCGAGTTCTTCCCACGCTTTTTCACGGAGTTCGTCTCGTTCCCGCTGGAGCAGCGACCGACGGCTCAACACAAGATTCCGGCGTTCCGGGTCCGCTTCCTCGACGACACAGGTCAATTTCTGGCCGACATATTGGTCGATGTTGTCGACGCGGAACAGTTCGATTTGGCTGATCGGCATGAACGCACGGAGTCGGTTGACTTCGCATTCGAGACCGCCGTTGTTCGTTTTCACGACTTTGGCTTCGACCACCATTCCCTCTTGGATTTGCGACCAATCACGAACGTCGGCGGCGGCAAGCGGCACGGTCACGTCGTAGAGTCCCTCTTCCGGGAGGAACCGAATCACCGTCACGTCGACTTCCATGCCGGCAACCGGTTCGAAGTCGGCACGGAACAAGTTCAGCAGCGCAGCTCCCTGTTCCCGAACGCCGAGGTCGAAAAAGACGCTTTCACCACGGACGGAAAGGATTTTCGCCTTAAGTTTCGTGCTCGGCTCGATCGCCGCTTTGTCGGCGACAGAGACGGACTTGCCGATCATCGTGTCGAGCTGCTGCCCCTTGAACATCGCATCGAGTTCGTCGTCGATATCGTCGGACTTGAAGCGGGGAACCTGAACTTTGTGGAACGACTTCGGCGGGACGGCCCGCATCGATTTTTCGCCGTCGACGGAAAGCTGATCGGGGATATCATCCCCTTCGTCGGCAATCGCGTCGGCAACGGCCGGAGAAACAGTCGGTTGCGGAATTTCGACCTTCTTTTCCGGAGCCTTTTCGGCGGACGGTTCCGGCGGATACGATTCCGTTTTCGGCGTCTCGACCGGCTTCTCGCCGACGACTTCGATTGTCGGTTTCGGGCGGTACGCTTCGGGATTCCGTTGCGAGCCGATCAAGCGTTTGGGGTTGCGGTTTTCGTCGTTGGTTTCCGGGGCGTTTTCGAGGCGTTCAGGTTCGGCGTTCATGAAACGGAGGAAAAAAAGTCGGCATCGCTTGCCAGTTAAAGATTGTTTGTCGACCGAAAGTCGACATTTTCCGATGATTTATTTTAGCCCGGCGCGGCATGGTCGTCAACCGAGTTCTGTTTTCACGAATGGGCAATCTGCTGATCACCGCAACGCCGTTTTGACGCCGGTTCCGTTTTCGTCGGGAAAAACGAGCTTACCTTTGTCGGCAAAGACGCCGATCCCGACTTTCTTTTCGATCATCAACGAACCGTCGACGCCGATAAACTCAAAGAGAGGCGAGAGTTGCGCAATCGCCGAGACGCCGATCGTCGACTCGATGGAGTTGGCGCTCATCAACCGCAGTCCGAGATGCTTCGCCTTGGCGGCGACGACACGCGCCGGGGTCAGGCCGCCGCACTTGACGAGTTTCAAATTGATTCCGTCAAACAGATCGACACATCGGTCGATATCTTCCTCCGTTTTCCATGATTCGTCGGCGAAGACCGGCATCTCGTATTTTTTCTTGTCGATTTCTTTTCGGAGTTTCTCCATGCCGTCCCAATCGTCGGCCGCAAGCGGTTGTTCGACGAGCACGACGTTCAGGTCCTTCATCTCCGAAAAGTTCCGCAACGCCGTATCGAGGTCCCATGCTCCGTTCACATCGACGTAAAACGGGGCGTTGGTCTGTTCCCGGAGCATCCGGAGAATCTCCATATCGTTCTTCTCGCCGAGCTTGATCCGATACGCCGGCCAGTCGGGCGATTCCGAGAAACGCTCTTGAATCCGTTCTTGGGAGTCAATACCGATGCAGAGGCTTGAATAGGGAATCTTGGCGAGGGACATGCCCCAGATCTTCCAGAGCGGCTTGTTTTTCATTTTGCCCCAGAGATCACAAGCGGCACAGTCGACGGCACTTTGAGCGAACTTGTTTTTGCCGAGAATCGGTTCGACATGTCGCCAAAACGCCACGGGATCTGCCAAAGCATACCGTTCGACGGACTCGCGACATTTTTCGATGACAGAGACCATTTCTTCGATATCGGTGCTGTAAAACGGGTCTTCATACGCTTCGCCGTGTCCCCGGAGACCGTCCTGATCCAATTCGACGACAATGGTTCGAACGACGCTCACCGAACGACGTGAGGTCGAAAAGACATGCTTGAGCGGAAGATCGACGCGGATAATTCGTAATTTCATTATATTTCAAATGGGTTGATTTTGTTCCGGCGTCCATTGTAGATTTTTCCCTTTTTGTAGGCAACCCCTCCATCCTAAATTACGCTTGCGTTTTAGCCGCGCAGCACGGAAAAATCGGAAGGGGCCTTGCGAAAAAAGTCGCCGAATGGGACACTGAACGGTATAATTGATTTTTATCACAACACGAGCCGGAACCTATTGGTTCCGACTTTCCCTATCTGTTGTGGTCGGGAGCGATAGCTCCCGGCTCATATCAATCATATGCTCGCACCGACCAATATTTTACGTTTCGTGTTTGTTCTGTGGGCGTTCTGCATGGCGTTGCCGCTCGCGGCGCAGCAACAGCCGGTGCTTTTCGAAATTTCGCTCCCGATCACCGGCAAGTCGTCGCACGCCATCGGCCGTGCTTTGGAGCGGACCGCGTTGGAATTCAACAAACCGATCAAAACGCCGCAAAAACCGGCAAAGAACGGCGAATCGGAAAACGGTAAGGAACCGAGCGAGCCGACACCGTCGACCGTGATCCTGAAATTCAACGTCGGCGCAACACAGGAAGAGTTCGGCCGCGGCAGTTCATTCGGAGCGTGTTATGAACTGGCGAGCTTGATCAGCGGTGAGAAATTCAACGGAATTCGGACGGTCGCTTTTTTTCCGCAATCGGTCAAGGGACACGCGATTCTCGTGGCGTTGGCGTGCGACGAAATCATTGCGGCGAAAGACGCCGAGATCGGCGAAGCGGCAATCGACGAAGCGTCCGTTTCGCCGACGCAACGGCAAGCGTATCACGAAATTTCGCAGCGACGGCGAAAAATCCCGTTGGGGCTCGTCGACAAACTGCTCGATTCGAATGTCGAGTTGTTGCAGGTCGAAACGGAAAAGGGAACCCGATTGGGAACGCCGGCGCAGATCGAGGAACTTCGCAAGTCGGAAACCTTTGCCGCCGATCCGCAAGTCGTGATTCCTGCCGGGCAGCCGGGACTTTTCACGGCGGAGGCGGCTCGGAAACTGAATTTTGTCGATCTCTTGGCGGACGATAAGGTTGCCTTGGCTCGCGGTTTGGGGTTCCGACCGGACGTGATCCGCAACATGCCGGTTCCGGGAGAAGCAGGGCATGCGATCCGGATCACCGTGGACGGCTTGATGACCATGGACAAAGCGGGAGTTGCGATCCGAAGCATTCAGGCGGCCCTGAATCCGGCGACGGTTGCGGCGCAGCACCAAGTCGTCGGCGACAAAAAAATCGATTTTATCTGCTTGGAAATCAATTCGCAGGGGGGCAATCTGTCGGCAAGCCTGAGATTGGCGGCGTTTCTGGCGAAGGAAATCGACACGTCGAAGGTTCGGACGGTTGCTTACATTCCCCAGCAGGCGCGAGCCGATGCGGCGTTGATTGCGACGGCGTGCGACGAAATCGTGCTCGGTCCGAATGCGCAACTCGGAGGCGACGGGGCGGTCGTTTTCACTTCGGAAGCCGTTGCGGAAGAAAAATCGACGATCGTCGATTTTCTCGCCAAGGAATCGGTCCGTTCCTGGTCGCTGCCGTTGGGTTTCGTCGACAGCAATCTGGAGGTCTACAAAATGACGCGTCAAGGACAGCCGCCAGTCGTCGACTATTTCTGCGACGAGGAGCGGAAACAGCAGCCGGACGCCGACTTGTGGAAAAAGGGACCGCTCGTCAAGCCCCAAGGGGAGTTGTTTAGAATTATTGGCGGAAAAGGGGAGCAGTATCTCGTCGACCGCAGCGCAAAAGACTTCGCCGAGTTCAAACTCCTCTACGGCTTGGATGACGACCCGCTCCTGATCGAGCCGACATGGACCGACAAGCTCGTGCAGTTGCTTTCCTCGCCGGGAATGCAGGGATTTTTGCTTCTTTTGATTTTTGTCTGCTTTATCTTCGAGGCGCAGTTTCCGAGTGGTATCGGTGCCTTTCTCGCCGTGATTTGCTTGGTCCTGTTCTTTTGGTTGAGCGTCCTCGGAGGAACCGCCGGTTGGCTGGAAGTCACACTATTTCTGTTCGGCGTCGGCTGCTTGCTGTTGGAGTTCTTCGTTCTTCCCGGATTCGGCATCTTCGGCGTCGGCGGCGTTTTGGCGATCATCGCGTCGATGGTATTGGCGAGCCAGACATTCATCATTCCCCAAAACTCGTACCAATTGGAGCAGCTTCAACGCTCCGTGTTCGTTTTGGTGACGACGATAGCAAGTCTGACCGCGGTGCTGGTGATTTTAGTTCGAGTGTTCCACGACAAAAACAAGCCGAAGGACACCGCATTTATCCAGGAAACGGAAAAACTCGCCTGTTACGATCACCTGCAGGGCCGCACGGGAATCACCACGACACCGCTCGTTCCGGCCGGAAAATGCATGTTCGACGACGAACTCGTAAACGTCGTCTCCGACGGCGAGTTGATTGAAACCGGCGAAACGGTCGAAGTGCTCGACGTCGTCGGCTATCGGGTTGTTGTACGACACATTCGCTAATCCACGAGCCGGGATCTCCGGTCCCGGCAAATCCCATGAACAAAGTACACACGCTCATTATCGGCAGCGGCGCCGCCGGACTTTGCGCTGCGATACGGCTCCGTGCAGAGGGAATCGACGACATCCAGATTGTGTCAAAGGGACTTGACACGGGAACCTCGATCAACACGGGGAGCGATAAGCAGACGTATTATAAATTGTCGCTCTGCGGCGACGAACCGGACTCACCGCGTCAGATGGCCCAAACGCTGTTCGACGGCGGTTCGATGCACGGCGACATTGCACTGGTCGAAGCGGCGCTCTCGGCCCGGTGCTTTATGAATTTAGTGAACCTCGGCGTCGAGTTTCCGACGGACGCTTTCGGTCAATTCGTCGGCTACAAGACGGACCATGACCCCCGTCAACGGGCGACGTCGGTCGGACCGTACACGTCTCGGGATATGTGCCGAACTCTGATCGAGGTGGTCGAGATCGTGCAAATTCCCGTCTGGGAAGGGCTTTGCGTCGAATTGCTTAAAATCACTCAGGACAATCAAGATCGGGTTTGCGGAGCGATTTTCTACAGCCATGAGGGAGAAATCGTGCCGATCATCGCTGAAAATGTCGTTTTCGCGGTCGGTGGCCCCGGCGATTTGTACGAAACAAGCGTTTATCCGACGAGTCAAGCCAGTTCGATCGGCTTGGCATTGGCGATCGGCGCGGAGGCTCAAAACCTGACGGAGTCGCAGTTCGGCATGGCGTCGACAAAGTTTCGTTGGAACGTCTCGGGAACCTACATGCAGGTCGTCCCCCGTTTCGTAAGCACGGACAAGGACGGCAACGATCCGAAAGAATTTATGACGGAATATTTCGACGACTGGGGCGATCTCTGCTCGAAAATTTTCCTGAAGGGATATCAATGGCCGTTCGATGTGAGAAAAGTGATCGACGGCAGTTCGATCATCGATATTTTGGTTTACATCGAAACCGTCGAAAAAAATCGCCGCGTTTTTCTCGATTACCGTTCCAATCCGTCCGGTTTCAGCCGTGAAACGCTCTCCGACGAAGCGAGAAATTACCTCGAAAAGTCGAACGCCCTGTTCGGCACGCCGATCGAGCGACTCGAAACGATGAACCCGGGCGCCATCGAACTTTACGCTGCCAATGGAATCGACCTGCGGACCGAAATGCTGGAAATCGCGGTTTGCGCCCAACACAACAACGGCGGCTTGGCGGGAAACATTTGGTGGGAGTCGACGAACATCAAGCATCTGTTCCCGGTTGGCGAGGTGAACGGCTCCCACGGCGTTACCCGTCCCGGTGGTTCGGCGTTGAACTCCGGCCAAGTCGGTGCATTCCGTGCCGCCGAGTTTATTAGGAATCGCTACTCGGACTGGACGCTCGACATCGCTGCCGCAACCGAATCGGCTCAAAGAACGCTTGCCGTTTTAGCCTCGCAACGAAATCGTTCCTGGGATGATGTCGGCTATCCCCGACTCCGACAACGGATGTCCCAACATGGAGCCGCAATCCGAAATCCGCAAAATCTTCCGAACGTCGTCCGAGAAGCATGGGAGCAATACAAGAAAACCTCGAAAACAAATCGAGTTCCCCTGCTCGGTTTGACATCCGCTGTTTATTTGGACGCCATCCATTTCGCGGTCCAATCCGGAATGGGGAGTCGCGGCAGCGGCATGGTCTTGCAATCAGAATCGACGCCAATCCATCCGAAGCTCGACCCGACCGTTTGGAGTATGCAACCGGAAGACGTTTCGTTCCGGGAAAAGGTCCTCGTTAGCCGGTTCGACCCGGAAACTGGCAAGGTCGAACACCGTTGGGAGCCGCGCCGTCCGATTCCGGAGAGCGACACTTGGTTTGAAACGGCATGGAAAGCCTACCGCAACGGCGACATTTACGATAAATCGTGTTTTTAAACTCACAATTCTCCACTCTCAATTCTCAATTTCCCCAGTTGCCCCCTCTTGTAAGGTGAAAAATATCCGATAATCTATAGCGTTTTACTGGGGAGTTTCCCCGGAAAAACCGAAAGAAGCGATTTGTTGCGAAGGTGGGACGCTGACCCACTGGCGTTTGGAAATGCTAGTGTAGCTCAATTGGCAGAGCAGTGGTTTTGTAAACCACAGGTTGCGGGTTCGAGTCCCATCACTAGCTTTGGGGGGATTTCCCGAGCGGTCAAAGGGGGCAGACTGTAAATCTGTTGTCAACGACTTCGGAGGTTCGAATCCTCCATCCCCCAGTTTCTAGTGGAGAGTGGATAGTGGAGGACCAAGGGTTACGCTTGTGTCCACCACTATCCGTTATCAACTATCCACTAATGATGCGGGTGTAGCTCAATGGTAGAGCCGCAGCCTTCCAAGCTGATGACGAGGGTTCGATTCCCTTCACCCGCTTTGTGACGTGATTCGTGATTCGTGATTCGTGATTCGTGGAAAACAAATCCCCCACGAACCACGAATCACGAACCACGAATCGCGCACTACCTGCTGTCGTAGCTCAGTCGGTAGAGCACGTCCTTGGTAAGGACGAGGTCGTGAGTTCGATTCTCACCGACAGCTTTTCGTAGTGACTAGTTGCTAGTGACTAGTTACTATTTGACGTTAATTTGTCACTAGTCACTAGACAC
>JAVBPI010000239.1:0-13057 GCA_031549705.1 Thermoguttaceae bacterium | reverse complement strand
AAACCGTCGTTCCGTCTCAAGCCGGGCCAGGTCGTTCGGTTTACGTTACCCGAACTCCCGCGTGAAGCTCCGCGACCGGAACCGATTCCGCTCGACATCCTGTACGAAGACGACGACCTCGTCGTCGTCAACAAACCGGCGAACATGGTCGTTCACCCGTCGCGCGGACATTGGTCGGGAACATTGGTCGCCGCCTTGGCCCACCATTTCGGCGGCAAACTGAGCACGACACGGGGGCCGATGCGACCGGGAATCGTCCACCGTTTGGATCGGGACACCTCCGGCGCGATTCTCGTTGCGAAAAACGATGTCATCCACGCCAAACTCGCCGAGTTGTTCCAGGAAAAACGGATTCGCAAGGAATACTTTGCCGTCGTGATCGGCTCGCCGCATCTCGACCGGGACATGGTCGACGCTCCGATCGGACTGCATCCGAAGGTCCGCGAAAAAATGTGCATTGCCGCTCCCAATGATCCGGATGCCAAGGAATCGCAAACCTTCTACGAAGTGATTAAACGGTACAAAAAACTGGCGACGGTTCGTTGCCTGCCGCGAACCGGTCGGACTCACCAAATCCGCGTTCACATGACGTTCACCGGGTATCCGATTCTTTGCGACCGTCTTTACGGAGGACGTCGACGAATCTCGCGGGAGGAATTGATCGGCAGCGTTCCGATGGGAGTCGACGACGGCAATCTCGGTACAACTGTTCTCTTGGAACGGCAGGCGCTTCACGCCCATAAACTGACGTTCATTCATCCCGAAACCGGCAAGGAACTTGAAATCGTTGCACCGATCGCTCCCGATATCCAGGCGGTCGTCGATTGCCTGGAATCTTAGTGCCCCGACAACAGACGCGGAGTACCGGCTAAAACGCAAGCGTGGTATTGGGGACAATATGAGCGATCATGTTTCAAAATCGGTTTGGCGAGCGCGAACGTTCTACGGGGTTGTAATCGCATTCGTTCTCTTCTCGATCTGGTTTCTGATGATTCGGACGCCGCCGCTGATCATCTCGTCGAAAACGACGCGGATCACCGGCCCGTTGACCGCCAACGGCCAAATCGACTTCCTCAAGGCGGTCGAGGAGTGGAGCTATCCCCCGGAATTCACGACGGACGACAACGGATTCCGTATCTTAACCCGACTGTTCGGCAACTGCGGCGAAGCTGCGGGCATGGATGAATTCCGCCGCGTACAAAAATACGAAAAACTCGGCCTTGATCCGAAGATTCCGCCGACGATGACGTTGCCGCGCGAACCCCGGGAGATCGTCAAGGATCATTTCAAAGCGATCGGCGAAAAGCCGCCCGACGATGCGCTAAAGAATTTATGTAACAGACCGTGGACGCTCGACGATTTTCCGATCCTCGCCGATTGGGTCAAGGAATGCGACGTTCCGTTGGACGCAGTTGCCGAAACGGTCCGCAAACCGATCTTCCTGCCGCCGTTGCTCCAGGAGGAGGAATCGTTTATCGCCGGCAATCCGCAAAATCTGGCCGGGCTTCTCATTCCCGATGTCTCGGCGACACGCACCCTCGGCAGACTTTTCCAAGCGAGAGCGATGAATCGAATCGCGCAGGGAAACATCGACGGAGCGATCGACGACAAACTCACGCAACTTCGGCTTGGTCGACAACTCGAGCCACGGGCGTTCGTCGTTCAGTATTTGACCGGAATTGCGATTCAAGGGAGCGGTTACGATATCGGCTTCGCGGTAAACTCGAAGCATCCGCCGACGAAAGAGCAACTTCTCCGGTTATTGGACGGAATCGACAAGTTGCCTCCGCGAATGTCGTTGAGCGGTCTCGTCGAATTTGAACGATATTTCAGCCTGAGTGTCGCTCAAGAGGTCATGCACGGTAGAAGCATGTACGGTGACTCAATCAATCCGACGTTCGCGATGAATTTTTTCAACCGCCGATGCAACTGGAACATCGTGTTCCGACGAGTGAACGAACTCTACGACGCCGTTCAGGAGTCGCCGCCGAGGACGAAATATCATGCGATCCTGTCGGTGAAACCGTCGCCGTCCGATCAGATTCTTCGAAAGCTGACTCCGAACGGTCGCGCGGAAATTCTTGCGGATCAACTCATCCAACAGACTCCGGCGTTTGACCGCTTCGAAGATGAGGCAAAGCGATCCGCATGTTTGGAAAACATACAGCGGCTGACGCTGGCGATTCTCCTTTATCGTGCCGAAAACGGGAAACTCCCGGACGGAAATTGGACGGAAAAAATCGATCCGTATCTCGGCAAAGAGCCGGAAAAATACTTCCGCTGTCCGACGATCGCGATTCCCGACGGTGAAACGACGTACGCGCTTGTTCAATACGACACGAAAATTCCCGACGATCCGGATATGATTCTGCTCGTCGAGCTTGCCGCTCCGGTGCCGCTCGACAAGGCGGTCGTCTCCGTCACCGACCTTCGAGGCCGCAAGGGGATCGGCGGTGTGCACCGTGGAGGAATGAACGTCGGGTTTCGGAGCGGTGCCGTACGGTACGTCAGCGACAAAACGAAAGACGATGAATTTTTGCCGATGCTCGGCGTTCAACGTTAGCCGCATCCGCCTTGCGGTGCGCGGGCCCCGGCAACAGACGCGGAGTACCGGCTAAATTGCAATCGTTACAACAAATAATTACGTTACAATACTATGAAAAAGACCACTTTCCCTCCGATCGGCGTTCACGAATCCATTTCCGGCGGACATCATCAAGCAGTGCTCGCTGCCGCGAAGGACGGATTCGATTGCGTCCAGCTCTTCTCGAAAAACAGCAACCAATGGAAGGCGAAGCCGATCCCTCCGGAAGATGCCGAGCTGTTCAAAAAAACACTTGTCGAAAAAGGGATCAAGCATCCGTTGATACACGATTCGTACCTGATCAATCTCGCGTCGCCGGACGAGGAGCTTCTCGCCAAGTCGATCGACGCTTTTCGTGACGAAATAGAACGAGCCGAAATTCTCGGCATCCCCTGGGTCGTGATGCATCCAGGAACACCGACCGGCGATAAAACGAAAGACGCCGAGACCGAAGGGCTCAAGCGAATCGCGAAATCGCTCGACACGGTGTTCAAAACCGCGAAATCGTCGGCTAATGTTCAACTCGAAACCACCGCCGGGCAGGGAGCGAACCTCGGCTGGCGTTTCGAACATCTCGCCAAGATCATTGAATGCTCGGAGTATCCGGACCGTCTCGGCGTCTGTATCGATACGTGTCACATTTTCGCCGCCGGGTATCCGCTCGTTACGAAAAAGGAATACGAGGCGACGATGAACGAGTTCGATCGGGTCATCGGTTTGGATCGCTTGAAAGCGTTTCACCTGAACGACATCGTCAAGGATCTCGGCTGTCGGGTCGACCGACACGCCCAGATCGGACACGGCAAACTCGGCTTGGAACCGTTCCGGCATCTGTTAAACGATCCGCGGTTCGTCAATACCCCGATGTACATCGAAACGCCGAAGGGAACCACCGAAATCGACGGCGAACCCCTCGACTGGGACGTCGTGAATCTCAAGACGTTACAAAATTTAGTGAAACGCTGATCACGGTCGTTATCGGGTTGAGAGCCCTTGTTTCCCGCCGAAAAGATTGGAGCCGTTTTCGGCGACGGCGCGAACCGCCGGTTTGAAGTCGATCGTTTCACGAAGAACCTTGACGGGATATTTTCGTTTCAGCTCCGTGACATATTCGTCCTGATATTTTTGTCGCCGCTGCAATTTGATTCGCGCTCTAATATCCGGTTGGGCATCCTTGAAGGGCAGAACGTTGGCGTTTTCACGTTCGACGACCATCACGATATGCAACCCTTTCGGTCCCTTGATGATCGAGCTCATTTCGTTCGGCGGCAGCGTGAAGAGCAGTTTCTCGATTTCGGCGTTTGAAAAACTTCCTTCGCCCGTCCAATCCCAAATGCCTCCGTTCTTCGCCGTGAAACCGTCCGAATTGGCTTCCGCGATTTTGTCGAACGGCGCTTTACTGACGACGATCTGGTTTCCCATCCATTGGATTTTATCCCACGCCGCTTTTTCCCCGTCTTTGCCGATCAAGACGAACAGTTCTTTCCATCGGACGCGTCCCTTCTTTTCGTACAGGATGTGATTTTTCGTGTAAAAATCCATCATTTCGTCGTGGGTGCATTCCCCCTCGGCCTCCTTGACGGAGAACATGATCCATTGCTGCGCGATTTTTGCTCGAATATTCAACATCTTTTCCCGCTCCAGCGAGCTCCCCAAATCGTCTTTGAGATACGCTTTCAGTTCGGCGATGTTCTTGACTTTGAACTCCTTCATCATCCGGGGAACTTCGTTCTGGTCGAATTCTTCTCCCATTCTCTTTTCGAAGAACTCGATTTCCTCTTTTTTCTTTGCGGCGATAAAATCGTTGTAGACCAACGTCAACATGATCTGTTCCTGGAGCAGCGGCGGATAGTTCGCCGTGATCACCTGTTCCATGAACGCATTTTTTTCGTCTTCAGGAATCTCGCTCCGTTTCTCTTCCGGGACGTTTTTCAAGTTTTCCGCGATGATCATGTTGGCGTGTCGCCGTAATTGCGGCAGGATATCGCACATCAACAAGACCTGTGTGCCGACACGGGCGACCATTTCGGTTCCGTGGCAGGGAATTTGTTCGACCATCACGGACGGAGAGACGAGGAATTGCGATTCCATGCGTGGTGCCGCCGGAACTGGCTTCGGCGTCGGAACCGGCATTCCGGCGTTCAGCGCCGGTTTCGGCGGAAGCGGTTCGAATCGCGGCGGCGCCAACGGAGCAGCCGACGTGATTGGATTGTTTTGCGGTTGCGATGGCGGTTGCTGAACGACCGGCGGGAACGGATTGTTTTGCGGTTGCGGCGGCGATTGCTGAACGACCGGCGGGAACGGATTCGCCGGCTGTTGCGGCTGTTGGACTATCGGCGGAAACTGTTGGAGCGTTTGCTCAAACGGAGGAATCGCCTGGTTCGCTTGCGCCGGATTCGGCATCGCCGGGGACGGTTGCGGTTCACGAATCGGTTCACGCCGTGGCTCAGGGGAGTTTTGATACGCAAAAAGGCCGCCGCCGACCGGCACGACGTTCGGAGCGTAATGATCTTGCGGTTTCGGTGTTCCGCCGTTCCACGGGTCCGTCGTGTTCGGATTCGGCAAAACATGATTCGGTGCCTGATATCCATTCGAAGGGGTAGGACCGGGCTGGCTGGATCGGGCGAACCCGGCGTCCGCCGGTTCCGGTTGAGGCGGTGTTGCGGCCGGTTTGCTCGACGCAAATCCTGCATTGGGATCGATCAACGGATCTTGCGATGCCGGTGTTTTGACAACAACAGGAACGACGACCGGCGCAATGGTTTGAGCAACGGGTTGTTCCACCGGTTTCGGTTTTTCAATCGGTTGGGTCGGTTCCGGTTGTTGGGCAATCGACGGAATGGGGTCGAACGCGGTTTCGATCGGTTTGGTCGGTGTTTTCGAAACGGGGACCGCAACAGCCAGAGCGGCAGCGATAGGATCGTCTTCCGGAACCGACGGCTTGGGAGCGGGCGCCGGATTCGGCGGCGGTGGGAAAACAGGGGGCGCAACGGCGGCGATGGGCGCAGCGGCGGCGACGGGAGGAGCGGCCTGTTGAATCGACGGGGCGGGACGTTCTTCAGGCGGTTTCGAGGTCGGAACGATTCCCGAAGTGGGATCCTCGGCGTTCGGAGGCGTTTTCGAGAAAGGATACTGCGCCAAAAACTTGGCGAGATGCTCCTCCTCGCTCGACTCCGTTTGAGTGTTTTCCGCTTGGTTCATGCCAAGGAGGGACGCTCCCTGCTGAACGAGTTTCGGATTCGTTGCGACAAGGCCGATGGTTCCCACGGAACCGAGCAAAACGAGAGTATAAAGCGCTTGTTTCACGGCGAATTAGGTGTTGGGTTTGGGATGTTGGGTTTTGGGGTGTTGGAAGATGGAAGCCGGGATGAACAACACTTGCGTCATACCCAACACCCAAACCCGACACCAAAACCCCCCAAGGGGCCGCGAATTATAGACAAACACCCCTGAACGACGCAAGACCGATTTTTATTTTTCGTCGGACTGTCAATTTGGCAGGAAACGGTGGTTGCCTGAATCGGTTTTCTTCGGCATGGCTCTCATAATCCCCGGTTTTTCAAGGTTTTGAAGAGACCGCCCAGAACGGTCACGAATTGGCACGATGATTGCATGTATATGGAAGATCGATGGACCACCCCTTTTATTGTCGCAGCGGCAGGAGGGATGGTTTGCCGATCAAATCATCAAAGAAAGTGAGGACACAACTATGGCAACAGGTGAAAAAATTATCGGCATCGACCTCGGAACCACCAACTCCGTCGTCGCCGTCATGGAAGGAAAAGACGTTAAGGTCATTCCGAATGCGGAAGGCAATCGACTCACGCCGAGCGTCGTTGCATTCACGGATAGCGGTGAAACTCTCGTCGGCGAACCGGCCCGACGCCAAGCGGTCACGAACCCGACCCGTACGGTTGCGTCGATCAAGCGATTCATGGGCCGTCGGCATAAAGAAGTCGCCAACGAGGAGAAAATGGTTCCGTACAAAGTCGTCGGAAGCCAGGAAGATTACGTCAAAGTCGACATCAACGGCAAGCTGTACACGCCGCCGGAAATCTCCGCGATGACGCTTCGCAAACTGAAAGAATCAGCGGAAGCGTATCTCGGACACAAAGTCAATAAGGCGGTGATTACCGTTCCGGCATATTTCAACGACGCCCAGCGACAGGCGACCAGAGACGCCGGTCAAATCGCCGGACTCGAAGTTGCCCGAATCATCAACGAGCCGACGGCGGCATCGCTTGCTTACGGCCTCGACAAGAACGTCAACCAGAAGATCGTTGTGTTCGACCTCGGCGGTGGAACGTTCGACGTTTCGTGCCTTGAAGTCGCGGACGGCGTTTTCCAGGTTCTGTCGACCAGCGGCGACACGCATCTCGGCGGCGACGACTTCGACGAAGTGCTCATCAATCACGTTGCCGAAGATTTCAAGTCGCAGCAGGGAATCGATCTCCGGAAGGACGCGATGGCGCTCCAACGGCTCCAGGAAGCGTGTGAAAAAGCGAAGCGGGAACTGAGTTCGGCGCAATCGACCGACATCAATCTGCCGTTCATCACGGCAGACCAAAACGGTCCGAAACACCTCCAGTTCAAGCTGACCCGGGCGAAGTTCGAACAACTTACCGACCATTTGGTCGAACGCTGCCGCGGTCCGCTCATGCAGGCCCTGAAGGACGCCAAGCTCCAACCGTCGCAGATCGACGAAGTCGTTCTCGTCGGCGGTTCGACCCGTGTTCCGAAGGTTCAGGATTTGGTTCGTACGGTGTTCAACAAGGAACCGCACAAAGGGGTCAACCCGGATGAAGTGGTCGCCGTTGGTGCCGCGATTCAAGGGGGCGTCCTCGGTGGTGAAGTCCGCGATGTGCTGCTCCTCGACGTGACACCGTTATCGCTCGGCATCGAAACGCTCGGCGGAATCATGACGAAACTGGTCGAACGGAACACGACGATTCCGACCGCCAAAACGCAGACCTTCAGCACGGCGGACGACAATCAAACCGCCGTAACGATCAAGGTTTTCCAAGGCGAACGGGAAATCGCGGCACACAATCGGCTGCTCGGACAGTTCAATCTGGAAGGGCTTCCGCCGGCGCCGCGTGGGGTTCCGCAAATCGAGGTTGCGTTCGACATTGATGCCAACGGTATCCTGAACGTCTCCGCGAAAGATCTCGGAACGAAAAAGGAAACGAAAGTTCGGATCGAACAGTCGTCCGGTCTCTCCGATGAAGAGATCGAAAAGATGAAACGCGACGCCGAGACGCACGCCGCCGAGGACCACGCCCGTCGGGAACTGGTCGAAGCGAAAAACAACGCCGAGTCGATGTGCTTCCAGCTCGAAAAACTCCTCAAGGAACACGACGCCAATTTGCAGCAGACCGACAAGGATGCGATCCATTCGGCGATCGGTCGGACTCGGGAAGCGATTGCGTCGGACGACTTGGCGAAAATCAAGTCGGCTGCCGAACAGCTCGAACAGGCGTCCCATGCGATGAGCAAGACGATGTATGAAGCCGCTGCCGCCCAGAACGCTGCCAAGCACGGAGCGGAAGCCGCCGAAGAGATGGGTGCCAATCCCCAGGCAAAA
Source organism: Thermoguttaceae bacterium (assembly GCA_031549705.1). GTDB lineage: Bacteria > Planctomycetota > Planctomycetia > Pirellulales > Thermoguttaceae > WRKP01. The sequence continues at coordinate 4,889 of JAVBPI010000239.1, read as the reverse complement.
GGGGACGACGATGCCATCGACGCCGATTTCGAAGTGAAATCGTAGTTCGAACGATTTTCGGAAACCCAAAGATGCGGAACGTCGTGAAACACGACGTTCCGTTTTTTGTTATCCGTGAACCGTTGCGAAGTGCCGGGACACACGATCCCGGAAAACAGGGCTCCCTCTGAAGATCGATATAAAAACGTCGGAACTCTTTACAGATGAAAAGAGAACACCTATAATCGGTCCGTTCGATGATCCTTCCTTTTCGAATCGGCAGAAATCATGGTTGACTCTATTTTTCCGACGCCGCTGTTCGCCGAAAAAGTTGCGTTTGATTTTACGCCGGTCGCCGATTACGTCGGGGCGATCGACTACCTTTTTCTTCTGGCGGTCGCCATTTGGGGAGCCTACTGCTGCGTGATCCTTTGGCGACGCATGGCACAACTCCAATTTTCCAGCGAAGACGAACAAGACGCCTTCCTGGAAGAAACGGAACGGCTCCTCGACCAAAGCAAGAGTTCCGAGCTGATCGAACTTTGTGAAGGCGACTTCCGCTGCATTCCACAATTGACGCTGATCGGGTTCAAAAACAGGCATATTTCCCATGCAAAGCTCAAGACGCTCCTTGTCGAACGCTTTCAACGGGACGTGCTGTCGGAACTCGATTACCGAATCAGTTGGATCCAAACGATTATCAAAGCCGCTCCGATGCTCGGGCTCTTCGGAACCGTCATCGGGATGATGGGCGCGTTCAGCAAACTGAGCGCTGCAACGGAAGTCAGTCCGGATAAGCTCGCCTCGGATATCATGCTTGCTCTCATCACGACGGCGTGCGGACTCTCCATTGCGATTCCGCTCGTTTTGGCGACCGCGAGTTTTCACGTTCGCCTCGGACGCCTCGAAGACTTCATCGGCTCCGGGTTGACGCGGCTTTTGGAGATCCTCAAAAAATGACGCCTTACGCCGGAACCTTCGGTTTGCGGACACAACAGGAGGATTGCGATGCGACTGGAAAACGATCAAACCGACGAGCCGATCAATCTTCGGAGCCGTCAGCGCGAAAGCGCTGAAATGGATATCACTCCGATGATCGACGTCGTGTTCCTGCTTTTGATTTTCTTCGTCGTCTGTTCCACGATCGGCAAAAACACCTCCGTGCATCTTCCCAAGGCGAAAATCGGTGTTGCAGTCAATCCGAAAACCGCGACCGTTCTGACCGTCGACGGTCTTGAAGACGAGTCCATTGTTTACCTCGGCGACGGAACATCCGGAAGACGATTATCGCACGATCCCGAACAACTGCGAGAACAGATCGTCCAGGCGGTCGAACTCGGCGTCCGTGAAGGCAAAGTCAATGTCGTCATCAAAGCAGACAAGAACTTGAATCACGGCGAAGTCTATCGCGTCGAGTCCGCCGCCGGTTCCGTCCCCGGCGTCAAACTGAATATCGTTGTCGACAAGGAATAGGACCATGCCGAACACCCCTGGCAAAACCCCGCTCTCCGAACCGGACAATCATCCGGTCCGAATTACGGTACCGCCGCCGTTGCCGGGAGAAGCGTCTGTCGCCATGCAAACCGATTCGCCGCCACCGATCATCGGCGATGAGGACGAAGACACTGCGAACGAAGCACCGCTCGTTCATCGAAAAAAACGGGAAGAAGCCGAAATGGACATGACGCCGATGGTCGATGTCGTGTTTCTCCTGCTGATTTTCTTCATGATCACAGCGTCGTTCGGACTGCAAAAGTCAATCGAAATTCCCGCTCCCGATCAAGAGCAGAGCAGCAATCAAGCGCCGACGCCGCAGCAGCCGGACGCCGTCGATCAAGATATCGTGGTACGAGTAACGAAAGAGAACCGGATTTTCGTCGACGATGAAGAAGCCCCGACACGGCAGGAACTTCTCGCCAAACTGCGGGACCGCATCCATGCCGGACGCCGAGCCGGGAGGCTGTTGCTGATCGCCGAGTCCGATGCTTCCCATGAATATGTCGTTCGTGCTCTGGATGCTGGAAACGTCGCCGGCGTGGAAAGCATTCGCATCCAAACGGTCCCGTGAAACCGACGGTGCAATCCATTTTACCGCTTCGAGCAAATTTCGCACGATTTCAGGCCGCAACAGCATTCGGTGAGCCGCGACGTATGCTGAACGCTGCTCGACAGACCGTGAATGCCGATGACCGATTCTTCGATCGTCGATTTTTGCGAAACCAGGCGTCCGGCGTCCAAGTCGAACTCGAACGACCCCTTCGAATAGAGGTCGATGAGCTGCGATTTCAATTTCGGATCGTCGACCGGCGTGAGAACTTGCGACAAGAAATCGATCTTGGCGATCCCCGTCTTGACGTCTTTCAGCGTGTATTTTTGTCTCGCGGCGATTTTTTTGACGGTTCCGTCCCCTTGGGGAAGTTCGACCGGCGTGTCGACATACCAACTTTCTCCGACCGCAACGGGATCCTTCGGGAGTGGAATCGTGATTCGATTCTCTTCGCTGCCGCTGGAATACGCCGTAATGATTCGCTTCGGCTTTTTCGTCTCCCCCCAAGCGCCGATCGTCAGAAGAGCGAGCGGCACACCGACGGTTCCATCGATACTCTGGAACGCCGTGGGTAATTTTTTGTCGACAAGACTGTCGTATTTTTCGTCCTTTTGATCGGTCTGGCTTCGCTGCATTTTGACGTCGCCGACCTGATATTCCAATGTCGCGGTACCATCGGCGTCGACGTCGAGAACGGTCCAGATTTTCGTCGACCGGCTCGACGTTTCCGCGGCCTCGATCACCCCTTTGATTTGCGTCGTGATCTTGAGCGATTGCAGCACGTTCCAGCGGAGAACCGCTCCTTTTTCGAAACGGTATCGCAACGTGTATTTCGATTCCTCGGCGGAAGCTCCGGAAACGAAAAACGACAAAAGAATCGCGACGACAAACAGACGGAAAGCTGTGTTGGTTTTCATAAGAGAAAAGCTGATTTTACCGTCCCCTCTCCCGAGGGAGAGGGTTAGGGTGAGGGGCTCTGTGGTTGAAATACTGGCAAAAGTCCAAAAAAATCAATGTCCCAGCCTCTCTATTTCACGTAAACGCTCGCCCCCATGAACGCCGAACGCCCCTCACCCTAGCCCTCTCCCAAGGGAGAGGAGGGAAATAAACGCGTTTTCAAGCGTCGGCACCCTACTCGTAAACGACATCAAGAATCGTGAATTCGGCGATTCCGGCGGGGACTTGAATCTGGACGACATCCCCTTTCTTTTTGCCGAGAAAACCTTGCGCGAGCGGACTGGTGACGAGAATTTTTCCTTCGTCGTAATTCTCCTCACCGGCTCCGACGAGCGTGTACTCCTGTTTGCCGCGACCGCCGGCCCGTTTGACGACGATGCGAGCGCCGAAACGGATTTCGTCTTGCGGCATCGTCGACGGATCAATGATCGTCGCCCGACCGAGTTTCGCCTTCAGTTCGTTGATGCGAGCTTGGAGCATTCCCTGGCTTTCGCGAGCTCCGTGGTATTCGGCGTTTTCTTTGAGGTCCCCTTCGGAGCGTGCCTCGGCGAGCCGTTCGAGAATGATCGGCATCTCTTCGTTTTCCATGCGGTCAATCTCCGCTCGAATTTTGTTGTACCCGTCGCGGGTCATCGGGATGGGGTCCATGTTATCCTCCAAATTGCTCTTTACGAAATGATTGATACTCGATACGATACCGAATAACGTCGGAAAACTCAAGGGCGAAATGTTGCGTCCGATTCGACGAAAGTTCCTTTTTCGCTTTTCCCATGTCCGTTTCCGATCTGGACCGTGAACTACTTAGCCGCTGCCTCGCCAACAAGCAGCGAGCTTGGGAAGATTTTGTCGACCGATTTCTCGGTTTGGTGCTCCACGTCATCGATCACACGTCGAAGAGCCGGGAAATCCATATCTCACGGGAGGACCGCGATGTGCTTTGCGAAAAGGTTTTTACGGCTTTGGCTCACGACAACTTTCGTCTTCTGCGGGCTTTTCAAGAACGGAGCAGTTTGGCGACCTACCTGACGACCGTTTCGCGGCGAATCGTCGTTCGGATCATTCTCAACTGCACGTTCACGACACGATCGGCGGTTTAGGGACATTGAAAACCAAAAACAACGGAAAACAGTCTCGAAAGACTGTTTTCCGTTGTTTTTATGATTCGCGATGCGCTGTTGAAACGCAAGCGTGAGTCTATTTTTTCAAGGCGGCTTTCGCCATATTGACGACTTGCTCGAACGCCTTGGCGTCCCGAACGGCCATTTCGGCGAGCGTTTTGCGATCGAGAAGGATGTTCGCCTTCTTCAGACCGGCGATGAATTCGCTGTACCGAAGTCCCAAAGCTCGGGTCGCGGCGTTGATCCGGGTGATCCAAAGGGCACGAAATTCCCGTTTACGAACTTTACGGTCACGGGTCGCGAACGCTGTTGCTCGAATGAGCGTTTCCTTGACGGTACGGAGCAATCGACCCCGACCGCCGCGAAATCCCTTGGCTCGTTGAAAAAGACGCCGCTTCGATTGACGACGTGCGGCTCCACGTTGAGTTCTCATGTTTTTCCTTTCTAATTGCGACGAACCCAGGCCCTTCTACCACGAAGCGTTACAGCCCGGTGCGTCCGATGTGCGTGGTGTTATTTGGCTGGTCGAAGCGCTTCGACGATTTTGGCCGTTTCAACGGTGGCGGCGACGGTCGTTCCGCGAAGGTGTCGGCGCTGCTTTTTCGTCAGACGGTACGCCAAATGGCTCGTCCCACTGTGCCGATGCTTCACTTTGCCGGTTGCCGTCACCCGGAATCGCTTTTGGATTCCCTTGTGCGTTTTCTGCTTGGGCATGGTAATGTTTTCTGTTTGAGTCAACAATATCTGAGTCCCGCCGGTACAAGCGGACGGCAACATTATAGCCGCGC
>JAVBPI010000097.1:0-38133 GCA_031549705.1 Thermoguttaceae bacterium | reverse complement strand
GTAAGGCTTCGGTTGCCCTGCGGTGAGGTAGGCGACCGTTTCGACCCGAACGGCGGGCGGAGCCGTGTCGCCTGGTTTCTGGGCGAAAACGGTCGATGAGGCAAAGAGAACGAGAAAAACAGGGATAATGTGATACGTTTTCATGGGAATGTTAGTGACCGAACTAATAGGTGAAAAATTTTTCATTCGACGTAAGCTCGACGTTCCGCGAAGAGTTCTTCCTGGGACAGTAATTCCTGCGGCGGAAGTCTCAGGTATCCGAGGATCGTCGCGGTGGTAAACCAAATGTGATTTTCGAAACGGATCGGATCGATTTTGAACGAGGCGTAATCCTTGCATTCGCGGCTCGCCATCATGACGAACGACGCCATTTGTGACAGCGGGAAGCAGCGGCAAACGATTTCCAGTTCCTCTTCGGTGAGATCGCTTTTGATGTCGCGGCAAAAATGATACAGGTCGTCGGTCAGCGTTTGTACGATGTATTCGAGCTGGTTCTCCTTCGACAGGATCCGCGTCCCCAATTCCCGTGCAATAAGCGCCGCCTTCCATGGGTGGTCGTTGCTGCGGAGATTGTTGAACATTGCCAGGATTTTCAGGCGGATGACTTGTGCCTGGCCGAAGGAGGAATCCGCCCATTCGGGGTAGTCGTTCAGGATCGTATTGATCCCGACTTGGCGGTCTTCATCCAGGAGCATCAGGAAGACGGCGGCGTAAAGGTTTTCCTTGCTCCGGATCCAGTAAACGAGCTGGTCGACGGTGAATCCCGCTTCGTCGGCGATCATGTCGAGGCTCGTCGCTTCGTAGCCGTGCTCCGCAAAAAGCCGACCGGCCGTCCGACCGATGAGCTTGCGAGCTTCCAACGGTGATGTTGCGATCATGGGAGTGTCCTCCGTTCTGAGAGTGTATCGGCCATTTTAATTAGTATCCGAACTATTTAACGCAAAAAAAAGAAAAAGGTTTCTCGAAAAATAAAAATTTTTTCTTTCAGAGCCGCTTCCTGACGGGCGCGGCTCCGAGTTTATTCCAGATTTTTCTTGATTCGTTCGGCGACGTCGAGAAATTGCTCCAGTTCCTCCTGCGAAATGCCACGAAGGATCCGGGTGCTGTATTTCTTCATGTGCCCGGCGAATTTTTCGGCCATTTCGATGGTTTTCTCGGTCAGCACGATTTTTTTCCATCGGGCATCGTTCGGGTCGGGTTCGCGGCGAATGAATCCCTTTTTTTCCATCAGCTGCAGGATTCCGGTCGCCGTCGACCGCCGAATATTGAACTCCTCTTCGATATTTTTCTGGTAAACGTCCTCTTTGCCGTGTTGGTCGAGGAGATACCCGACGATCGTCCGTTGCATGCCGGTCAGCCGCTCGTCCTTGTTGGTGAGCTGCTGCTCCGCTTCGATCAACAGCCGCGTGAACTGGTTCGACAGCTTTTTGACCGCGATGACGATGGTTTTTCCGGTGATCATGAGTCGCTTTTACGTTTTTTGTTAGGAAACTAACTTATTATGCCCTTCCCTCGAAATCCTGTCAAGAGCAGTTGGGATGAATCGTAAAATCCCGCCCCATTTATTTTTAACGGCACTTGCCGATGGCGAGTACAACGTCAATTTCCTGCTTCCGAAAAGCGATCAAACATTCGCCAGGTGCACGTTTCCGGAAACCGTTACCGTCGCGTCCGGTGCGGCGACAAAAGTTCAATAACGGCAGGTTCGGCAGACGCAGCCCCTTTTTTCTTTTCGACGTTGTGGGAGCTATGAAAACGGGTGGTGGTGTGGTAAACTGTCTAAATGACGGTTCACTCGAATTTCGTATGTTCTTTTCGATCCACCGGAGACAGCTCATGCAACCGACACCCCGTGTTTTTCTTTCCGGCTTCGCCGACGAATCGACCGCCAACAAAACCATTGTCGAGCAATTCGCGGTCTACGCCGCGCTCGGGCTCCAATATTATAGTATCCGGTTTGTCAACCTCGGCGACGGGATCAAAAACGTGATGAAGCTCACCAAGAGCGACATCCAACGGATTCGGCAGTTCCAGGACGAATACGGCTTGAACGTCTCGTCGCTCGGTTCGCCGATCGGCAAGGTGAAACTCGAAGATATCGACGACGGAACCCATAATAATTACGTTCCGTTCGAGAAATATCTCAACGAAGTCCAGCAGGCATGCGACTTGGCCCACGCCTTGGAAACGAAGCTCATTCGCGGCTTTTCGTTCTACCATCCGAAGGGACAAAATCCGGCCGACTACATCTCGAAGGCCGCCGACCGATTGGGAAGCATCGCCGACCTCTGCCATCGGAACGACCTGACGTTCGGGCTGGAAGTCGAAGCGAACCTCGTCGGCCAGAACGGACACCTCTTGGCCGAGTTGTATCGACAGGTCAACCATCCGGCGATGCTCCTGATTTTCGACGGCGGTAACATCGTCATGCAGGGGTACAATTCCTTGGAAATCTACGACCAGTACGAAGCGATGAAACCGGGGCTCGGTTGGTTGCATATCAAGGATTACGCGAATCCCCGCCGTTCCGACAAGGGGGGACACGTCGAAGAGGATAAAATGGCGAATTTCGTCCCCTGCAACCTCGGCGAAAGCGGACACGAACGGCTTTTCCGCGACTTGGCGGGAATGCTCCCGACGCTGGAGGAAAAACTGAAGAGCCGTGGAATTCCCGGCGTTTTCATGGATCTCGAACCGCATCTGAAGGGGGGCGGCCAGTTCGGCGGCTTCAGTGGTCCCGACGGCATGGGAGTCGCCCTTCGTTCGCTCTGCAAAACGCTCGACTTCGCCGGGATTTCGTACCACTTGCGCGATTTCGATGACGTCAAAGCCGCCCGAGGGTTCTAATCCACTTTCAACGAGTTTGCATTCAACGAGCCGGGACCTGTGGCCCTGACTGCGCCGGAATTGGGACCGCAGGTTCCGGCTCGTTTTTACGAAATCATGCTGAACACCGACGAAATTCTTTCGACGATCCGAATGCTCCACAACGAGCATCTCGATGTTCGCGCCGTGACACTGGCGCTGAACCTGAACGACTGCGCGTCGCCGAACGCCGACCAGCTTTGCCGGAAGGTCTACAACAAAATCATGGATCGCGCTCGGGATTTGGTTGCCGTGTGCAATGATGTCGGCGGAAAATACGGGATTCCCGTGACGAACAAGCGGATCGCGATTTCGCCGGCAGCGACGATTCTTGCCGGACACGGGCGTTCGGCGGCGGTCCAGCTTGCCAAAACGCTCGACAAAGCGGCGGAAGAATGTCGCGTCGATTTCGTCGGCGGCTTTTCGGCGCTGGTCCAAAAGGGAATCTCCGCCGGGGCGCAGCTCGTGATCGACTCGCTTCCGGAAGTTCTTTCGTCGACCAAACGGGTCTGTTCGTCGATCAACGTCGCTTCACGCAAGGCGGGGATCAACATGAACGCCGTCCACCAGATCGGACACAAACTGATCGAAATCGCCGAAGCGACCCGGGACTCCCGCGGTTTCGGAGCGGCGAAACTGGTCGTTTTCGCGAACATTCCGGAAGACAACCCGTTCATGGCGGGGGCCTACATGGGTGCCGGCGAACCGGAAGCGGCGATCAATATTGGTGTCAGCGGTCCCGGTGTTGTCAGCTCGGCCTTGCAGCGGCGCATCGCGTCCGCCGAAAAGAACGGCAAAAAACTGACGCTCGGCGATTTGGCCGAAGAAATCAAGATTACGAGCTTCCGAGTGACCCGGGTCGGCGAATTGATCGGCCGTGAAGTTGCCGAACGGCTCAAGACGGAATTCGGTATTGTCGATCTTTCGCTTGCCCCGACGCCGACCGTCGGCGACAGCATCGGCGAAATCCTCAAAATGCTCGGGATCGCGAAAATCGGCGCACCCGGTTCCACGGCAGCGGTTGCGTTGTTGAACGACGCCGTGAAAAAAGGGGGACTTTTCGCGTCCAGTTCGGTCGGCGGCTTGAGTGGGGCGTTCATTCCGGTTTCGGAAGACTCGACGCTTGCCGACGCCGTTGCTCAAGGACATCTCGGACTCGAAAAGCTCGAAGCGATGACGAGCGTTTGCAGCGTCGGCCTCGACATGGTGTTGATCCCCGGCGACACGCCGCCGGAAACGATCGCCGCGATTATCGCCGACGAAATGGCGATCGGCGTGATTAACAACAAGACGACGGCGACCCGATTGATTCCGGTGCCGGACGCCAAAGCGGGGGACCGTGTCGATTTCGGCGGCTTGTTCGGCGCATCGCCGGTGTTGGAAGTTCGCAACATCGGCGCCAGCGACGGCTTCGTCCATTTCGGCGGTCGCATCCCCGCACCGCTCCAATCGCTCGGGAATTAATCTCCCCATCATCCCATGCAATCATTGCCGATTTACGAAGCGTCGTTGCCCGGAATCAGTCAATGGATGCTGGCTTGTGTTTGGACGTTAGCCATTGTGCCCGCCTTGGGGATGATTTTGCCCGGCAACGATGCCGGTTTGGGCGATGTGGTGCTTTCGCTCGGTATCATCTATTTAATCGTCGGCTTGGTAATTCTGTTTCTCTTACGACTTTACAGAAAGACGAACCTGACGCTTTGCGCCAACCGAATTGTGTATCAGGTTGTTCCGTGGCGCAAAGAACCGATTCGTCAGGAAATGTTGCTCGCCGATATTATCAATATCGAATACGCCAACCATTTCGAGAGGTATCTCTTTTTTGATCCGTTTCACGGTTTGACGCTCCGGCAAATTACGATCACGGATCGAAACCGGCAGACGATTTTGTTGCGCTACCCTCTCCGGCAAAACGACCGTTTCCTGGCGATTTGCGCGGCGATCGAGTATCGGATTCTGTTACCCGAATTTCTTTCGACGTTCGAACAAGGGGATCATTGGCACACGATCTTTGCTCCGTCTTTCAACGCAAGCTTAACCCGATTGTCGGTGATCGACGACGGATCGGCGGTCGATGCTCTTGAGCCTTCGCCGGAGAAAACCATCCGCTGGGACGACATTGTTTCCTTGGACGCGATGACGTTCGGCTTGATTTTTCCAGCAGGCGGTATGGTGACAATCACCGGACCGTTTGATCGACGCTTGACCGCCCGACTTCCCCGGCAGTTGCCGCACGTTTTCATGGCGGTCGCCCAAAAATATGCTTTCCGCGCAACCGTCAAGGCTTCGCTGATACCATTCGATCATGAAGCGTCGCTCGCTCTGTCGCAATCAATCGCAAAATCACGATAACAACACATGCCGAACATTGCCCGGCGACTGGTTGAAATGTCGCAACGAATTCCGGAGAATATCGCCGTCGCCGAACCGTTGAAATCCGGCGGATATCGGACGATTACTTTTGCGCAACTCAACGCCGACAGCGATCGGATCGCCAAAGCGTTCACCGACGGTGATTTTCGTCCCGGAAAAAAAATCGCGCTGCTTGTCCGTTACGGAATCGATTTCATCACGCTGACGTTCGGGCTCTTCAAGGCGGGTGCCGTGCTCGTTCTCGTCGACCCCGGCATGGGAATCCGCCGGATGATCGATTGCCTCGCCGAAGTCGATCCGGACGGTTTCGTCGCGGTCTCGCCGGTTCATATCGTGCGAATACTCAGCCGTCGTTTTCCGAATGCGCAACATAATTTAACCGTCGGCCGCCGATGGTTTTGGAACGGACTCTCGCTCTCCGAAATCAAGCGCCGCCCCGTGGTGCATTCGCAGCTTGCCTCCACGGAACCGGACGATCTCGCGGCGATCATTTTCACCAGCGGAAGTACCGGGCCGCCGAAAGGGGTTGCGTTCACGCACCGGATTTTCGATACGCAAGTCGAGGAAATCAGTCGCCGTTACGAAATCAAGCCGGGCGAAATCGACTTGGCGTGTTTCCCGTTTTTCGGCCTGTTCGACGCTGCGATGGGCGTTACGGCCATTGTCCCCGACATGGATCCGACGAAGCCTGCCGAAGCCGACCCGAAAAAAATTGTCGACACCGCGAACCATTGGAAAATCACGCAGTCGTTCGCTTCTCCCGCCCTCTGGAATCGCGTCGGTGATTATTGCGCAAAATCAGGCGACCGTTTTGAAACGCTGCAACGGGCCGTCTCCGCCGGGGCGCCGGTTTCATTCGCGATCCTCGAAAAGCTCAAACGCTGTTTGCCCGGAATCGCCGAAATCCACACGCCGTACGGGGCGACCGAAGCGCTCCCGATCGCGTCGATTTCCGCAACGGAAGTCCTCGGTGAAACCGCCGAAAAAACGAAACGCGGCGGCGGCGTCTGCGTCGGAACCCGGTTCGGCCATGTCGAGTGGAAAATCGTTGCGATTACCGACGGCCCGATTTCCCGCATGGAAGACGCGGCGGAACTCCCCGTCGGCGAAATCGGCGAGCTTGCCGTTTGCGGTCCGCAGGTCACGAAAGAATATCTGACACGAAAAGAATCGAACGCCGTCGCCAAGATGATCGACGCCGAAGGACGGATTTGGCACCGGATGGGGGATGTCGGCTATCGCGACGCGGAAGACCGGTTCTGGTTTTGCGGACGAAAAGCCCACCGGACGACGACGGCCGACGGGCCGCTCTTTTCGATTCCGTGCGAAGCGATTTTCAACCAGCATCCGAAGGTGTTTCGGTCCGCGCTGATCGGCGTTCCGGAACCGATGATTCTCGTCGAACCGTTTCCCCAGCACTTTCCGAAAACGAGCGTCCAAAAAGAACAACTGCTCGCCGAACTGCGGGAGCTCGGCAAAACAAGTCCGCTCACGGAAAAGATTTCGCTGTTTGATGTGTACAGAAAGTTCCCCGTCGACGTGCGACACAACGCCAAAATCAACCGCGAAAAACTCGCCGAGGAATTTCGAGGCAAAATCAACTAGCCGCCTTATTCGTCGACCAGCGGAAACGTGTAGACGATCGGTTGCCCGCCGCCGATCGGCTTTCCTTCCACGGTCGCTTCCAACAGCCGGCGTTTGACCGGAATTTCCGTGCGGGTTTCACCGTCGGGCTCGTCGGCCGCGTTTCCACGACGATTCCGGGCGGCGGCGTCCTTTTTCCGTTGCGCGTCAATGTCGGCGAGAATCTTGCTCCAATTCTTGACCGTGTAAATCGTTTCGACACGTCCGAATCCTTGCCGCCGGATGGAGGAGGTCATATACGGGCGTTCCGGGACATAAAGTTTGAAATCGTACGACAATGGTTGTTCGCCGTCGTTGATGAACGATTGGACGACTTCGAGATCGCCGTTGCGGTTGAGGCGTGTCGAAAATTCCATGGAGACGTTCGGATCGCCGACCGTCAACTCGTCGTAAACGTCGAATTCGAGCGGTTGGAGCCCGGCCGTTTTGACGCGAAGCCGAAACGGCTGGACGCCGCTGTTGGCTCGGGGGCCGAGTGTGATATCGAAACGGAAATTCGCGGTCTCCCCCGGTTCGAGGGAAACCGATTGTGTTTTCGGGGAGACCGTCCAGTCTTCCGGATTCGCCGCCTCCAGCGCAATCTCCGCCGCCAACGGATGCCGCATCGTGTTGGTCAAGTGGAACGGGAGCGGGGTTTTTCGATGGGGCTGGCTCGGGATTTCTTTTCTGTCCGCTAAAACGCTTTGGCGAAGGCGAACGATATCGGGGTCGATATTCGTCACGAATACTGGTAGCGGCCCGACCGGGATGTTCGTAATGCGTCCGTCACGATCGGGTTTGATCCGTTTTCCCCAAACGTCGACAATGTCGATCGAATCGCCGAGAAAAAGCGTTTCCACGATCGGTTCTTCGTCGTTCCAGAGGACCATGACGGCTGAACGATTATCCGTTTCAAAAATAAAGTTTCGGCTTCGTTTCGGCAGCGTGATGCTTCCGAGAAACGGTTTTCCGGAAATCAGCGACGAGGTCGTCCGCCAAGGGAGAAAAAGTTCGCCGGGGGTTTGCTCGGGGCTCATCAAGCCGACACGGTGGTGAAACGGTTTCGAGAAAAACACCGCTTCGGCTCCGTATACTTTCGCGAAAACCATTTTCGCAACGAGATCGCGAACGCGGTCTTCGAGATCATATTCCCCTTTCGGCAAAGCTTGGAGCGACACCCATTTCCGGATGCGGCTCGCTTGGAATCCGTCGAGGTATCGACCGAGCTCCTCCGGGGTCGGCGGGATGTCCGATGTGAGCGCAACGAATTCGTTTTGCGGATGGCCGCTCTGCGCGTCGGGAGGTTCGAAGGTCGAGGGAAGGTCTTCCTCCCAATTCCAGGCGAACCCGAATCCGAGGCCGAAATGATTCTTATCGAGTGCTTTGCGGATTTCGGTGAACTGCTGTTCGAACACGGGAACCGACGTGATTGAGCGGTCGTCGTCGCCCGTCAACTGCCAATCTTTGACGATCAGCGACAACTCCTGGAGCGTCCGTTCGAGCGAGGGAGCCCAGTCTTTCGGATCAAGGGAATAGATCGAACCGGCGTTCACGACGTCGAATTTGATTTTGTCGCGAACATCTTTCGGCGGCGGGTCGAGCAAGCCGACGAGACGGACCTGTTGCCGGACGAATTCGTCGCATAAAATATTCAGCGTTTGCCGTTGACGGATCGGCGCGTCGTTCGTCAGCCAGGCGGGAATTTTCAGGCGTGAGATCCCGGACTGCGCCAACAGCGAACGGTTCTCGGCGATTTCATCCGGTTGCATGCCGTCGAGATTCCAGCCGAATTCGCCGCTCGGCAAGAACCCGGAGCGGTTGAGTACGGCCAGCGTCAACGGTTCTGCGTCAAGAAGCGGGTCCGTGAAGAAGATTCCCTTGGGAAGTCGCAAATTGTCGATGTATTTTTGCGGCGTTGAAATTCGGATGCGATAAAAACCCGGCGACACGATCGGGATGGACTTCCAGGTCGCCTGTCCATAGTAGACGTTCCAGCGGTCTTCGCGATTGTACACGAATTGACCGGCGGGAATGTTGCCGATCATCATGTTGACGTCGCGCTTGGCGATTTCGCGGCCGAAGGGATCCTCCAGGGTGAAGGTGATCGACTGCTGCGACGGATCGACGCCGCTGAGAAGACAATTGATGTCGATCTCGGTCGGCGAGAAGAAGAGATGGTTTTTGTTCAGCGTCGATAGCGTAACACTCGGGCTCTCTTTCAGCTCGACGTTGATGAAATCGACGGTTCCCTCGAAATCCTGGCGTTTCGTCGGGACGACGAGCAGACCGATCGATGCGGACTCGACGTCTTTCATGTCGGCGACGACGGGACCGACTTCAAGCCGCAGCCACCCGCCGGTGTTGCGAATTCGTTCGGAAACGATCGTCTTGATCGGCTTCGGCGTCGCCTTGCCGTAAAAGGAAAGAAGCAGATAGATCTCATCGTGCCGCAATCCCACGGCGTCGACGTAAACACTTGCCTTGTAACTCATTCCGGAGCGAACGGGGATCTTCGGCGAATAGACACCCGCCGCACCGCCGCCGACGTTGACCCGCATCGAGTAATTACTGAACGGATTCGCGTTCTCGACGATGGCGACGACGACATGACCGGGAAACGGAATGTCGTTGTCGATGTCCCGTTTTCGTACCCATTCGTCCGGCCAGGTATCGCGGTTGACGTCGGCGGAACGATCGAAGAGACAACGGTAGATCACGCCGCCGCCGATCGTCGGTCGCGGAAGCTGCCCCGGCAACGGAACCCCTTGCGGTTGCGCAAAGACGAGTCCCGTACAGAGCGGGATCAGGATCGAAAGAAATATTCGAAACGGATTGGTTCGTTTTCCGTTCATTTTTTTTCGTCCCCCTTTTCCAGCTTTTCGAGCAAGTTCGTCATCTCGTCGGCGCGTTGGATGAAGTCGTGTTTTCGGGCATAATTTCGAAAACGTCTCAAGGCGTTGCGGCGGTAATCCAGGGGAAGAGCGGACAGGTTGGTCGTCAAGCGTCCGGCAAATTCACCGTACCAATGGTCGACGGATTTTTCTGTGCCGAAATTCCGGATCGCGGCGACGGATTCCATTTCGTCGAAGACATCGTCCATGAGCGAAATTTCGGCGGGGTAATTATGAAACAGATTTTTCAGCATGAACAGCGCGTTCTCGATCGAGGCGGCGTCTTTTTTGTCGTGGAATTGCCGGACATGCAGGTCGGTGGGAACTTCCAGCCCTGCTTTATCGCGGATCCCGGCGGTCCGCAACCGATTGAAATTGATCGTCGTCGTGAAAACAACGTCCGGACGCTTTCCGGCCCAGACGGCGTTGAAAAGCGGCTCGAAAACCTTCCAGCGATATCCGTCCCAATGTCCTTCGCGGATTTCGGGGAAGTCGACCAGGTTCAATGTCAGTGCCGGTAATTCGTTCGGAAAATCGAGCAAATCTTCCCGCATCCCGGCAGCCAGTTCGAGAATCGTCCGACGATGTCGCAACGTTAATTGTCGGGTTTTGCCGAGGGAGGCGATTTCCCGCCAGGCCATCACGTTTTTGGGAGCCAATGCATTGATTTTCAGGAGCAGGTCGATTCGTTGCTCGGTAGAAAGACGGCCGGATTCGACCAATGATCGGTAACAGGGCATGAGCAACCCGGCATGGTGGTATGCCATGGGATTTTTTCCGAGCCGATGAAAACGCAACTTGATTTCCTCGTCGGTTTCCAATCGTCCCGTTTGTGGGCTTTCATATCCGGCGACGTAAAACCGGGGATCGCCGCGACCGCTTTCCATGAAAACGTACGATATACCGTCGGGTTCGATTTTTTTGACGTCGAGCCACATGATCCACGCATGGCCGTTTTTGTAACGAGGAAAACCGGCGCCGCCGTAAAACGACGGAATTCCCAATGATCGGGCGACCGGCAGGGCGTAATCCGTTCGGGCAGTGCAGACGCCGCCGCGATTCCGGATGTTTTCGAGCGAATATTCCCGTCCCGTCAACGCCGTGTCGGCGTTCGGCTTCGTCTCGTCTTCGTTATAAGGGACGTCGGCGTATGCTTGCGCAGGGACGTCGTCGTTGATTTTGCCGGCCTTGATATATTGTTCGAAAACCCAGCGACGTTCCTCCAACGACCGTTTGTTGGCGACGACGTAAACGAGAAACTCCCAGGGGAGCTGTTGCAATCGGGCAGCGGCGGGGTGATCGGCGGCGGCGTAAAAGAGGAAATTTTCCATGGCATCACAACCGCTTTTCGGCGGCAACGCCTTGAATTGCCGGTAGCTGTCTTCGGCGAAGCCCTTGGAATCCGGTTGGTCCCAAACAATCGCGGCGGCGACGGTCAGCCCAGGATATTTCGTTACTTTATCCGGATGGTCGGTGCAGAGCCGCTTCATCAGGGCGAGGGCCGCCGGGATGTCGTCGTGTTCCGCATCGATCGCGGTGAGAAACGTTTCAAGCAGCTCGCCGTGTTTTTCCATCCAACGGGGAAACGAATCGGTCGGTTTTCCCCACTCTTTTTCGAACGCAATCTTGTTCTCGGCAATCATCTGCCGGGCTACGAGACGCCGCAATCTCGGAAACGATTCCGGTTCGGTCAACTTTCCGGCGTCATGGAGTTCCGCGATCGATTGTTCGAACGAAAACGAGTCCGTGTCGAAAAGAGAGTCCGCCGCCCAATCGGGCAAACTTGCCGCAAGAAAAAAAAGAACGGCTAAGGAGAGTTTTGCGCACATATTCGTTATTCCGTTAACAACCCACAAAACGAGCCGGGACCCGTGGTCCCGACTCGTTGGGGAACGAAAACTACAGGTTCGCCTTGTACTTCTTGGCACGGTCGAGAAGTCCCTGGTCCTTGCAGGCTTCGAGCACCTTGTCGAGGGCCGGTTCGAAGAGCTCCTTGTTGGGACGGCGGAGGTTGTCGTGATGCGCCAAGTCGACGACGGCACGGCAGACATCCTGTTGGAGGTCCGCGTCGTCGAAGAATTTCAGGACGAATTCAAGAGACACCTTGTCACGAATTTGCGACGCGCGGTTGATGATCAACTTCTTCTCTTCCAAACGGGTTGCAAGGACCATCGCTTTTTCGAGGAGAGCGATTTTATCTTTCGCACTCATTCGGATCTTGATTTCCTCGTCTCGAAGCGAGATCACGCGGGCAAACGCCCGGAGCGCCTGGATGCGATCGTTCGGCGCCACGGAATCGTTTCCGGCGGCGGCGAGCAGATCGTTGGCGACTTTTCCGTTCGGCCAATTGCACATCGCACGGAATGCTGCGGCGGCGACTTCCGGCTCCGCTTTCTCGGTTCCGACCGCCTTGTCGACGATCTCCTTCATCGTTTTGTCGTCGCCGATGCGACCGAGCAGCGAGTAAACGGCGACGGCATTATCTTTCGTCTGTTTGGCGATGATTTTCGAAGCGTCGCCGTCGACGAGCCTTGCGATGCACTTTTCAGCGTCGTCTTTTTGGCCGCGATCGGTAATTTTCGCCCAAATATCGAAAAATTCCCCGGCATCATTCTTGTCGGCAAACTTTTCAACGGTTTGCATCAGCTGCAGCTTGTTCGGACAATCGTCCGTCTTCGCGCGTTCAAGAACCATGGGGAGCACCGAAGCGTTAAAGCGTTTGACAAGCACGTCGGCAAGCGAAGCGAATCTGCCGGCGTCCTTTTCGCTTTTGAGCTGCGCGGTCAACTTTTCGTCGAATCCTTTGTCGATGATGCGCGACAGCACGGAGGTCGCCAGATCGCGGTTGCCGCTGAAGAGTTGTTCGAGCAGCACCGGAATTTCAGCGGTTCCGCCGAGTTTCTGCAGCGCAAGGATACCGGAGTTGCGCAAATACTCGTCGTCGCTCTTGATCGCGTCGAGAGCGGTCGAGAGATATTTTTTGTCGCCTCGAGCCGCAAGTTGGGCGACGACTTGCGCTTTCGCGAAGCTGTCGAGGTTTTTGTACGATTTCATCAAAGCGGTGACGGCGGCGTCGTCGGCGAACGGAATCGCAGCGGGCATCGCCGTTTCGTGCGGATATTTCGCGGCGACGTTCTTGTCCGCCGCAAGGAAGATCAACGCCGCTTTCGCTTGGCGTCCCCCCTCGTCGGACGATCCCATCAACGCGGTCGCGGCAGCTTCGCCGCCGATCATCGCCAAGGAACGAGCCGCTTCGTCACGGATGCGGATGTCCTTGCCGGCAAGGGCTTTCCGGAGCGCCGGGATCACCGAAGCGTCGCCGGTCGAACCGAGTTGGCGAATCAACCAGACGGAGGCGTCGACGTTATTGTCTTTCGCGAGTTGGTCGACCATCAACTTGTTGACTTCGGCTCGGAGTTCGGCATTCGCTCCGACGGCGTCGCAAAGTTTCATCCAATTTTGTTGCGCATTTTCACGGACTTTGGCGTCGGCGTCTCCCATTTTCGGGGCCCACTCGGCGAACTTGTCCGACGTTTCGGAAGCGTAAACCGTTGCCGCGAACAGCACGGCGAACAACGGGAGGAGGAAAATGTGTCTGTATTTCATGTGATATTATTCGTGATGGTTATTGATCGATCGATTTATAGGCGTCCTCTTGACGGAGCCGAACAACGGGAGGCGGAACTTCGAAGGCGAAGCCATCCGTCCGCCCCGGCCCGGCCCGGCCCGGGGCTTATACTTCGAAGGTGTATGGTCCCCGTTGCGGACGGGAGACGAAACGGTTCGCCTGGTCGTCGTTGACGAATTCGGTTTTCGCGGCGTCCCACTGGAGCGGCCGACCCAATTTGTAACAGATATTGCCGAGCTGGCATGCGGCGGCGGTCTTCGCTCCGTAGGGGAGATCCTGGAACGGTCGGAGCCGGTTCCGGACGCAGTAAGCAAAGTCGTTGACCAGCGATCGGGCACCACCGCTGTAGGTACGCAGTTCGACGGCTTTGAGCGGCTTGGTCGTCATTTCTCGCCGATTGTTGTGCCGGAATTCCCCGTCGGTTCCGACGATCGTGATATCGTGTCCCTGGCCGCGGGCATGGTAGAACTTGACGCCGTTCGGATAAACGATCGCCATGTTTTTCGTCGGGTTCTTTTCGCATTCCGGCGGAAGGATTTCAACCGGCTCCATGTCGTCCATGCCGCAAGCGTAAAGAGCGCCGCCGATTTTGTGGGCGCCCCAGTCGGCGAAGAAACCGTTACCGTAATCGCCGAACCGGCGCCAACCGCCGCCGTAACTGCCGCTGGAACGCTCTTCACTGTACGGCGCCCAAGGAGCTTGACCGAGCCAACGGTCCCAATCGCGACCGGAGGGGATCGCTTCTTCGGGAAAATAGCAGTCGGTCGGCGGATTGCCGACGTCGAAGAAGACTTCCTTCACTTGACCGATCGCACCGCTTTGGATGATCGGAGCCATATATCCGTAATCTTCAAAAACCCGTTGGCTGCCGCTGGTGCAGACCCGATTGTACTTTCGAGCGGCGGCGACGATTTGGCGGCCTTCCATGAGCGTCAGCGTGAGCGGCTTTTCGCAGAAGACATCTTTTCCCGCCCTGCACGCTTCAATGGTCATCTTGGTGTGCCAGTGGTCCGGCGTCGTGATCGCAACGACGTCGATGTCTTTGCGGTCGAGAATGTCTTCGTACCTGGCGTATGTTTTGCAATCGCTGTTCTTGTAATGGGCGTCGACTTTATCCTTCCCTGCTTTGGCGTGGTCGTCGAAACAGTCGCAAACGCAGACGATCCGAAAATTGTCCGCGCTATGTCGGAGGAATTCGTTCATGATATCGTTGCTGCGGTTGCCGATGCCGATCACGGCGGAAAGAAGCTGTTCGCTGGGAGGAACGGCTCCATCACGTCCGAGAACGCTGGCTGGAACGAGATACGGAGCCGCAAATACGGACGCCGTTGCGGCGAGAAAACCGCGACGAGAAATCTGGGGAGTCTGCTGGGGCATAAAATCCTCCGGGTGAAAGTTGGGACAAGTGAATCGGACGATTCTATCACAAATCGCGACGTAAAGATACCGGAAAAATACTTGGGAATGATAAACTTGACTATACAATTCATTCCGAATCATCGATTGTCGACCAGCGAACCGTTCCAACCGAGTTTGTTGCGGAGCGTTCGATAATAACTGTAACCGGGAATGTCGAGCGTTTTGAACGTTTCGGCGGCTCGGAACACGCGGACGGAATCATCGGCGTTGATGAGGGCGACCTCCAAGCCGTCGAGGAGCAGCGTCGCGGATTGCTTGACCGCCAACTCGAAACAACGGCTCGGCGACTCGACCAACGGCCGATTGCTCAACGTATGGGGGCAAACCGGTGAGATGACGACCGCGTCGATATCCTTGCGGAGAATCGGACCGCCGACGGAAAGATTGTGGGCCGTCGACCCGACCGGCGTGCTGATGATCAAGCCGTCGCCGCGGTATGTCGTGACCAATTCGCCGTCGATGCGCAGCTCGATGTTCGCGATTCCACTGGTCGGACGTCCTTCGATCAACACCTCGTTCAAGAGAATGCGCGACAATTCCGGCGTTTCCCTGTTTCCTTGGCGAAATACCTCGCAACGGAGCAGCAAATGCTCGATCGTCGGCAACGAAAGAAGATCGGGACGCTCCAACAACGGAATCAGTTCGTCGGTCCGTACCGTCGAGAGAAAACTGAGCATTCCGAGATGGACCGCAATCACCGGAATCTGTCGGGCGCCCATCTGGTGCGCAGCTCGCAAAATCGAACCGTCGCCGCCGAACACGATCGCCAAATCGGCGTCGTGAGACGACATGTCTTTCTGACCGCCGAAATCGCAGTCGACGACCGTTGCACAACGCTCGATTTCCGGACGCAAAAGAGCGACGGTGTCCAAAACGCCGGGCTTCGAACCGTTGCCGAGAAGAAGTAATCGCATGGTGTGTGAATGACGGAAGTTTTGTCAAGTCGTTAGTAATCGAACAAATTCGTCGGCCATCGTGTCGATGTTGAACCGTTGCCGGATCGCGGTTGCGGCGGCGGTTTGCATCGTTTGGCGGCGAGGTTCGTCGGCGAGGAGTTCTTCAACACGGTCCGCCAGGGAAACGACGGATTCCGCTTGAAAAAGAGCTCCGGCGCCGCTCAACTCCAATAATTCCGGGAATGCGGCCCCGTCCGGCAACAGCGTCGGAACACCGGCGCCCCACGATTCCAGCATCGTCAACCCGAACGCCGTGTTCCCCCGGGCAGGGAGCACAAAAAGGGTGAACGATTGCAGCAACGCGATTTTGTCTTCCCGATTCACGTTGGGGTGAAACTCGACGAGCTGCAACAGGTTTTCCGTCCGAAGCTTCGATTTCAGTTCGGCGACCAACGGTTCGTCGTATCGGGTGCAGCCGCCGCCGAGCTTGAGTTTCAACCGGGGAAATCGTCCTCGGCGGTGAATTTCGATAAAAGCGTCGACGAGCAGATCGATTCCTTTGTCGCGGCTCATTCGGGCAAAAAAACCGAGCGTCGGTTCGTCGGAGGAGCGGGAACGGGATTCGGGATCGAACCCGACGGTATGCAGACCGTTGTACAAAACCCGAATTCGACTGTCCGGCAGATTGAGGCGTTTCGACATGAATTCGGCGTAAAACCGACTTGGGGCGACGAGCAGATCGACTTCGGAGGCGTGTTCCCGAGCAAGTTCCCAACATCGGGTTCGGAATGGTTCCTTCAGTTTGTCGAGGAACCCGTCTTCGCCGGTCAGGAAGCAAACCGTCTTCGCGCCGGTTTCCGCCTTGATTTTTCGATGCATTCCGAGGAGCAGAGCGTCGGAAATACAAACGACATCCGGCCGATGTTCCGTACGGAGCCAACGGCAGAGTTCGTCCAACTCGGCGGCTTGCCGTCCGTGTTCACCGCGAAGCATCGAGACGGTTAACTCGCCGACGTTCGCCGGTTGCGTTGCCGCCGCCCGGTCGCCGATCGATTGCAACATTGTTCGGGAGGCCAACCAACGATGCACGAAACGAGGGAGAAACCGCGTTAGCGGGAGCACCTGTTCGAGGTAAACGCTCAGACCACCGAAAAAAATCGGTTGCGACTCGCTTTGATCCGCTTCGTCCAATGTCAGCGGCAGGTAAAGCGGAACGAGAACCGCGTCGTGTCCACGCCGTCCCATTGCCGCAACCAACGAGTTGTCGCGGAAACAGTTGCCGCAGTACATTCCCCCGGCGCCGGGGGTCAAATAGACGAGGTTCATCGGAAAATCATCGATGGGGGCGGAGAGTAGGGGTGAAATAATTGTCCGTTCCGGCGATCAGGCCGGAAAAATCAATCAATAAACGACGATTTGCTCCTGGGTGAGCCAACCGTCTTGGTCTCCTTCAAAACGAAGGTGAACCCAATCGCCGCGCCGGTCGATTACGATACCGCTGCTTCCGAGCGTCAACGGCGTTTTGAACGCCGGTTCATATTGAAGCGAGTTCCCTTTGCGGGGGACCGCTTGAGGGACGGCAACGACGGCGTGCCGAAGATAATCGAAGCGGTACCAATCGTAAACCGCCGACGCCGACATCAGGAAAGTGAGCGAGAGCCCGACAAACGCAACACGTCGAAGCCAACGACGGGGATAAAACAGAAATACCGTTGCGCATAAAGCCGTCAGGAGACCGAGCAGGAGAGCCCCTCGGAATTTTTGCGGATATCCGATCCAGTCCTGCCAAAAGAAAACATATTCGAGCAGCGGTTTCGGCTGCTCCGGAATGGAACCGAGCACCGACCGCAAATTGGCCGCGACATACGGATCCAGCGGCAGATAGCGTTGGGCCGACCGATACGCCGCGATGGCCCGGCCCGGTTCGTCGGCCCGCACCCAAGCGTTTCCCTGATTATAGTAGACAGCCCCCGAGCGCACGCCGTCGTCGACGATTTTCTGGTACATCAACGCGACCCGGCGGAACGCTTCCGTTTTGGAGGTTTTTCCCTCTTTCGGCATCGCGTCCGCCTGTTCGAACAGCGTCTGCGCGTTGGCGAAAAGCCGATCCGCTTCGGACGGACTCATGGCCGCCGAACAGGGAAAAACGAGAACGACGAAAAAGCAGAAAATCCCCCCCAGAGATGGCATCAAGCCGACATGTTTTTTCACGAAAACGGCTGATTTTACCGTCCCCTCTCCCCCCGGGAGAGGGTTAGGGTGAGGGGCTCCGTGTTTGGCGATTCGACAAAGTCCAAGCATACCCAATGTCCCCTTTTCCAAGTATCTGACGTCATCGATAAGGGGACGCCGAACGCCCCTCATCCTTCCCCTTTCCCAGGGAGAGAGGGAAGGAAATCAATGCGTGTTCCGCTTCATTTTTTCTTTTTCGTCGATTTCTTCGTCGACTTTTTCGTTGCTTTTTTGGAGACTTTTTTGACCGTCTTTCTTCGTGGAGGAAAATCGGCGGCGTCGAAGAACTCGTCGTCATCGTCGTCAAAATAATCGTCGTCCTCCTCGTCGTCCTGGTCGAACATTTTGGAGATGAGCGGCGGGAGCGGCGGCGTCTCGATCCGCGGCAGTTCGGTCATCAGGTCGATCATTTCGAGGGCGGCTTCGGCGGCTTCGGCCCCTTTGTTTCCGGCCGTCGGGTCGACCGTCTTATCACGGGACTGTTCCTTGCCGCCGCTGCGGGCAATCGCTTGTTCGACCGTGTTACAGGTCAAGACGCCGAAAATGATCGGCGTGCCGAACTTCGCCGAGGCGTCGTTCAACGACATGCTGACGGCCCGGTTGATATGTTCGTCGTGAGAGGTTTCCCCTTTGATCACGCATCCGAGGCAGATAATCGCCAAACAGTTGACGTCCCGCGCGAAATAGTTTGCGATGAGCGGAAGTTCATAAGCACCGGGGACCCACACGACTTTGATGTCTTCGTCGTGGACCTTGTGTTTTTTCAGTTTGGCGAGCGCTCCGTCCAAAAGCCGTGAGGTAATCGACCGATTGAATCGGGCGACCACGATCGCAATGTATCCTTTCGGCGGTGGGCAGAGAGTTCCTTCAAATGTTGGCATCGGTCGTTTCGGTAAAATGGAGAAAGAAGGCCCGAGGCGAATTTCGGGATTGATTTATTCTGAAAAATACGTTATTAATCGGACGATAAAAATGGTGTTCGTTGGTTCGACCACTGATTGTGCACGGGACGCGGCGTTTGGAATTTCGTCCCGTTCATTTTATTCCCACCAGAGTGAACATTGAATTTTAACCCTTTCATCACGCAGCGTCAACCGTCTTGCACAAGGATTGCATTCGGCTTTCCAAGCGGTATACTTAGGAAATTCGAATGGTCAACGGCGAAACAGCAAGCGACGGAATCCGCGATTGATCCGTTGTGAATTCCGGTTCGGTGCGAAGAAAATCCCAACCGATATTCCCATGGAAAAAACAGGCGATCAAACCTCTGTGTCTTATTCCCCCATTGTTCCTGAAGTATGAGCTCCCCGATTCGCCTTTTGATTGCCGGCTATTGCACCCAAAAACCGGGCGGAGTGGAGTCTTTTATCCGAAATATCGCTTTCGGCCTGCCGAAAGAGATGTTCCAGGTGTCGGTATTGAGCTTCGATCAACCGCCATCGGAAGTGACGGAGTCTTTCGCAAAGAACGGCGTACGGTTTTTCAGTCCGGGACACGAACTCATTCAAAAAAAGCGGGAAAAGGATATTTATCGAATCATCGATGAAATCGGTCCGCTCGACATCATCCATTGCAACGGCGTCACGAACAGTTGGCGTTGGCTGAAGGGAGCGACGGAAGCCGGTATCCCGGTCCGCATCTTTCATGGACACGCTCCGGTCCAGAAATACGGCGGGTTTTTTCGCGAATTGTATATTCGGCACTTGACGATTCCGCTTCTCTCCCGTTATGCGACCGAATGTGTCTTTTGCAGCGAATTCGTCAAGGACCAATGGGTCCGACTTCGCCCCTCCGACAATGTGCTTCCTTGTTCCGTCCGGCATTGCGGACTCGATTTCTCCTCGTTTTCGAACCCCGCGAAGGATTTACGCGCTTCGCTCGGAATTCCCGAAGACGCCATTCTTTTCGGACAGATCGGGCGATTCACCCGAGTCAAAAACCACTCCCTTCTCGTCGAAATATTCAAAGAGATCGCCGCCTTGGAACCTCGCGCCCACTTTCTTTTGGTGGGGTCCGGTCAACAGGAGTCACGCATCCGAAGCCAGATCGATCAGGCTGGTCTTACGAACCGTTTCACCTTGTCCGGCCGGCGTTCGGACATCCGTGATGTCCTTGCGATGTATCATGTTTTCATCATTACGTCGTTTTTCGAGGGGCTTCCTCTTGTTGCCGTCGAAGCCCAGGCCGCCGGGATTCCCTGTCTTTGCTCCACGGGAATCGCCATGGACGCCTGCCTGATTCCCGGCATGATCAGTTGCCTGTCGGTCCACAAGCCGGCGAGGGAATGGGCCGAACAAGCGATTCAGATCGCCCAACGAAAGTTTCCCTCGCAGCAGGAATGCCTGAGCGTCGTTCGGAACTCTTCCTTCGAGATTTCCAACGTCACGCAATCGTTCGTCGAATTCTATCGCAACTGCTTCGAGAATAGAAATACTTGACGCTCGATGCGGCAGAGCCGCCGATTCAATCGATTCCACGGAATTCCGTGGTTCCCTGGCAGCCGGAGTCGAGATACGCCGACAAGAGGATTTGTGCCGCGATTTTGTCCCGCCGCTCCTTGCGTTGTTTGTCAGTCAACTTGGCGCTGCGTAAAATTCGCTCCGCTTCGACCGACGTGAACCGTTCGTCGAAATAGTCGACCGGAATTCCCGTGGTCGCTTCGAGCCGTTTGCCGAATTCGAGGGCTTCTTTCGCTTTCTCACTGACGTCGCCGCTCAAATGGAGCGGCAGACCGACCACGAACCGAACGATTCGCTCTTCCGCGACGAGCCGCTGGAAATATTCGTCGTCTTTGCCCGGCGATTTCCGAACATAGGTTTCGTACGGACTTGCCAGAATTCGGTCCGGATCGCTCACCGCAACGCCGATCCGAACCGTGCCGAAGTCGATCCCCGCGATGCGTCCTGTGTTGTCGTTCATGGTTTGCATTTCGTTTGCATGGCAGTCGGGAACGGAGGGTACTCCCGTGACGCCGACGGTATTTCGGGATCCATTCGAAACTCTCCGTCAGTACGGCGAGTACGCCTCCCTTCCGGCTTTGATACTTGTCGGGACACCCCACTGTTTCCATTCGGTGGGAATCGGGGCGACGAATTCCAGGGGTTCGCCTGTCGTCGGATGCTTGATCGTCAATCGGTAAGCGTGCAACGCGATTCCGTTTTTCAACACGGTTTTCGCTTCGTATTTGCGGTCGCCGAGGATCGGAAAGCCGCGACTCGACAATTGTATCCGAATTTGGTGCTTACGCCCGGTTTCCAAACGGATTTCGACCAGCGAATTACCGCCGAGGCGTTGGAGGCGGCGGTAGTGCAATCGGGATTCTTTGGCGCCGGAGCCTTCGGTCCGCAGGTTCAACGGGGGGCGGGTGATCCAGACTTTTCGATGGCGTTCGTCTTCGGCGATCCAGTCGACGCAATCGGCTTCCGGCGGTTCGATGGTTCCTTCGACAACGGCGAGATACGTTTTCTCCGCGGTTCGATCCCGAAATTGATCGTTCAATCTTGCCGCCGCTTTCGATGTTCGTGCAAAAACCACGACGCCGGAAACCGGAACGTCAAGTCGGCTGACGACGCCGAGATAGACGTTGCCCGGTTTGGCGTATTTCGTTTTGATGTACTCCTTGGCGTCGGTCAAGAGCGTTCGTTCCCCTTCGGCGAGTCCCATGGTCGCCAGACCGACCGGTTTCACCAGAACCAAAAGATGGTTGTCTTCGTAAAGAACTTGCACGGGATTTTGTTCGGAGCTATTGCGTTCCGGTTTCGCGGAAGCTAAAATTCGACAATTATCAAAGCGACGTCTTCCGAACGGTTGCGGTTCACGTCGATACGCGACATTCGGTAATATATCAATTAGCCACGTAAAAGGAAAGGTTCCCCATGCGACTCGTAACACGCTCCGATTTTGACGGTCTCGTTTGCGGTATGCTCTTGAAGGAAGAAGGATTGATCGACGACGTGAAGTTCGTCCACCCGAAAGATCTTCAGGACGGCAGCTTCAAGGCGGAACCGCAGGACGTTCTCTGTAATGTTCCGTTCGTCCCCGGCTGCGGAATGTGGTTTGACCACCATTCCAGCGAACTGGACCGCGTCGGTTGGGACCAGAACGTCAAAGGGGTCAGTAAAAAAGCGCCTTCCTGTGCGGGAATCATCTACGAGTATTTTGGTGGTGAAAAGAAATTCGCGAAATTTGCCGAGCTGATCAAAGCGGTCGACAAAGTCGACTCCGGCCAGCTCACGCCGGAAGACATCCGCGACCCGCAAGGTTGGGTCCTCGTCGGTTTCATCACGGATCCGCGAACCGGTTTGGGACGTTTTCGTGAATTCCGGATTTCCAATTACAATCTGATGATGGAGTTCATCAACCATCTTCGGACCATGACGTTGGAAGAGATTCTCGAACATCCGGACGTCAAGGAACGGATCGACCTTTATCGGGCTCAGGACAAGCTGTTCGTCGAGATGGTCAAGACGCATTCGAAGACCGACGGCAATGTTTTGATTACCGACCTGCGCGGCGTCGACACGATTTACGCCAGCAATCGATTCACGATTTACGGTGTTTTCCCGGAGCAGAACGTTTCGCTGTGGATCACCCCCGGCAAAGGGGATCTGAACGTTGTGATCGCCTGCGGATACAGCGTCGTGAACCGAACATGTACGGCGGATGTCGGGGCGTTGATGCTCAAATACGGCGGCGGCGGACACAAACAGGTTGGAACCTGTCAGGTTGCGACCGCCGACGCCGACAAAGCAATTGCCGAAATCGTTCGCGGATTGAAGCAGTAGGCAACGTTTGCAAAAAACGATCGTCATCCCCGTGCAGGCGGGGACCTGGATATTCATTTTCCATGGGCTCTTGCATCCGTTGTTCACGGATGCAACCATGTGGTATCCTCTTTTGTCGAGGGCCCCGCCTGCGCGGGGATGACGGCTTCTTTTCGTTCTTTCGGATAAATAGTATTCACTTGACTCAACCAAGCCGTTTTTTGAGGTGAAATGTTGTCTCTCACAAAGGCACGAAGGACACAAAGTGCTTGAATTCACGTCCTTTGCGAGCTTTGTGCCTTTGTGAGAGACTCTTCATTCATCGTTTTCAGTTGACAAGTTGATTGAAGTGGATACCTATTTTCGGATAAAACCGATTCTGCCGTTCACGGCGTTCCGGGTCAGGATAAAAAAACCGTCGACCGATAATCGACGAAGGCGGAACCTTTCCCTCTTTTCGGGGTTGAAAATGGAGCGTCTGGGCTTAGGTTGCCGACTTTCCGAAACCATCCGTTGACGGTTTATTGAAATATGCCGAACTGGCTGACACTGAATTGGGAAAACGACCGCTTGACGCTGTTGAGCGCCCGAATCCAAAACGGAACGGCGGTCTTCGAGCAGGCGTACGCCGTTTCCCTGAAGCCGGAAGGAAACGGCGAATCGTCCCATTCCGTCAATCCGGCCAATCTTGCCGGTTCGTCGAATTCCGATCAGATTCTCAAAAAGAAGGTCGCGGAATTCGTCCAGCAGCACCGCCTTGCCAAGTCGGAAACCGTTGTCGTGGTTGGACGCGGTGATGTCGAAGTCCGACCGATGCTTTTTCCACCGGTTCCGGTCGACGAACTTCCTGATTTGGTCCGTTTTCAGGCGTCGAAGGAGTTTAACGGATACGATCCAAGCTCGCCGCTTGATTTCGTGATCACGAACAAGCTCGAGAATGTTTCGCGGAGTACGTTGTTTCCGGCGCTGCGCACCAAGGGGAAAGGAAAAGTCGATCCACCACCTCCGACAATCGGCGGGCCGAAACACGTTTTGGCGTCGACTGTCCGCAAGGAATCGTTCGTCAAGATCCAAAAACTCTGCGAGGATTTGAACCTGAATCTTCGCCGTGTCGTGCTTCGACCGTGTGAAGTCGCGTTTCTTTGGCGGCAGTCGGCGGAGTTCGATCTTGCGAAAACGTATCTGTTCGTCGAATTGGACGCCGTGGAAACGCCGCAATCGGTTCTCCACGCCGGACGCCCGATTTTCATGCGGTCCCCCAAAATTGGCCTCCACGGCGACGTTTCGAGCCCGGATTTCGCCGCCAAACTCCTTGCCGAGCTGAAACGGACGCGGATCGCCGTCCGTAATGAAGTTCAAGGTGTTACGATCGACGAAGTCGTGCTTTGTGGCACGGGCAACCCATTTCTCACGCTGGCCGAACGGATCGCCGATGGGTTGGGGGTCCCGACTGTGATGTTCGATCCGTGGAAAGACGTTCGGCGTGACGGCGAGTTGAAATTGCGCCTTCCGGAATTTCCGGAGCGGTTTGCACCGCTGATCGGGGCGACGATTCAGGCAGGAAAGTCGGAATCGAGCGACATCGATTTCTGCAATCCGAAAAAGCGGCCCGAACCTGCTGGAAAACGGGAATTGTTCACCGGAATCATCGCCGCGGCGCTGCTCCTTCTTGCCGTATTCGTCGTCTACGGTCTCGTCAGTCGTTCCGTGATGACCGAGGAGATCAAAACTCTTTCGAACAAACTTAACACACTGAAGAAAAGCGCCGCCGTCGTGACCGACCAGAAGAACCAACTTGCCGCGATCGACGCCTGGCTCGCCGACGACGTCAACTGGTTCGAGCAGCTTGATTGGCTGAGCCGCAAAGCTCCCGGTTCGCAAGAGATGATCTTGAACGATCTGATCATCTCGGCGAACAACGGCGGATCGATGTCGCTGAAAACGCTCGTCAAGGATTCGTCGGTGATCTCGCCGATGGAAGAGAATTTGCGTGACGACAAACACGCCGTTCGGACCGCCGAGAAAGCGGAGGTCAAGGGGAGCGGCCGATACGGTTTCCGGTTCAATCTTTCCGTTTTTCTCTCGAAGGCGTCCGCCGCGGCCGCCGCCGCACTGGAACAGTCGTTGCCGGAACCGTCGCCGCTGGAGCCGTCTCAAACGGAGACGCCGGTGGAAGACAAAACACCGTCGAAGGCGGAATCCGTTACGGAAAAAGAACGGTTGCCGTCCGTTCCCCCCGAACTGAAACCGCAAGCGGACAAGGAGGTGAAACCGTGAACCCACTGACGCTTCCGCCGGAAAAACGGGAAAAGGTATTGGTCGCCATCGCGGGAATTCTCTTCGCGGTCATGATCTTGCCGATTTTGTATTACCTCTTCTGGGGGGATACCGCGAAGATGCGATTGCAGCGGAATCGGCTTCGAACCGAAGTCGAAAAGCTCGAGAACGACACGGCAAACGCCGTGAACCTGAAAAAACGCATCGATAAACTGACCGCGATTTCGTTGCCGTCGGGTGATTACGTTGCGCAATCGTTTTACCAGAACTGGCTGTACGATCAGGCGAGCGCCAGCGAACTGCGGGAGATCAAAATCGACCAGGGCTCGATTTCGCCGATGAAGGATTATTACAAGAAGTATACGAACACGCTGCATTGCCGGGGGAGTTTGGAACAGTTCGCGAAGTTTCTCGAGCTGTTTCAACGGGTCGATCATTTGCATTTGGTACGAAAAATTGCGGTCCGGCCGCTCAAGGAATCGCGGGAGATGGACATTTCGGTCACGGTCGAGTCGATTGCGCTTCGGCAGGCGAAAGCGGCAAAGACGTCGCCGATGAACGAAAAGTCGAACACGGTCGCTTCGAAATCGGAAAAGGAAATGTTACGGAATATCGTCGATCGGGCGATTTTCTCGTCGTATGTTCCCCCGACGCAGCATCACGCCGAAACGCCGTCGCCGAAAAGAGCGTCGTTCGACCAAAGCCCTTATTGTTACGTTACGGGAATCGTCGAAGTGAACGGCAAGCCGCAAGCGTGGATCGATATTCGAACGGAATCGAAAAAGTACTTCTTGTCCGAAGGTGAAATGTTCCGGCTTGACGGCGTGCGTTGTACGATTGACAAGATCGATTTCGACAACCAGAAAGTCCTGGTCAAAGCCGCCGGCGAATTGTTCACGATCAAGGTCGGCCGCTCCTTCGCCGAAGCTCCGGAATTACAATAATCGTTCGATTACGATTCTCTCGGCCGCTCTTGTGCTTCCCGCAGAAACTCGGCGACAGCCTCGGTATCGCCGTTTTTAATCGCATTCCTCAACCGTTCGAGTCGTTCGGTAAACTCGTTCAACGCATCGAGCAGCGGCAAGCGGTTCTCAAGAAAGATATCGGTCCAAACTTCGGGCGGTCCGGCGGCGATGCGGGTCGTGCTTGCAAATCCTGTTCCGGAAAAGGGTCGTTCCTCCTCGGTTGGGAGCGACGCCAAGGTCGCGGCAACGGCGTGCGGAAGATGCGACGTCTTCGCCAGAATGCGGTCGTGCAACTCCGGCTCCATGCAAACGACTCGGGATCCGATTTTTGTCCAAAAACGACGGAGCCGTTCAACGTCTTCGGGACGGTTCCGCTTGTCCGGCGTCAGAATGGTCAAGCGGTTTTGGAAAAGATCGGCGTCACCGAATTCGGGACCGCTCTTTTCGCTGCCGGCGATCGGATGGGCGCCGACGAAACGGCAGCCGATTTCCGTAACAGCCCGACAGATTCCCGCTTTCGTGCTTCCGACGTCGCTGAGAAGAAGATCGGGATTGATCTCCGCGAGCCGTTTGGCATCCGCCGCGATTCGTCCGACCGGCGTGCAGACGACGGCGAGGGCGTCCCCCATTCCGGCGACGATGGAGAAATCGGTTGCGACGACATCGATCGCGCCGCGGTTCCGGGCGATTTCCAGCGATTCCGGGCGTCTTCCGATCCCGACGACCGATTCGACGAGACCGTGTTTCTTCGCTGCCAATCCGAGCGACGAACCGAGCAATCCGACACCGACGATAATCAATCGCATAACATTTGCCGATCTTTCAAATCATCGTGAAAAAAACGAACAAATACATTCCGATCTCAGCGAGATACGCCAGAGCAAACAGGGAGACGAAAATTAGTGTCACTGCGGGCAACGTTTCGGCGTCGAACGTATTTGTCACGAAATCATAATATACGCCGTGCGGCAGACGAATCAACGCCGTCACCTCTTTCGGAGCGGACGGGTCGAAGAAAATATCGACGACGTCTCCTTGGCAAAGATCCGATTTCATCATATTCCGTGCGTTAAATGGACTCCCCGGTTCTCCTTTGGCGTCGACGACCAACACGGAGTTTTTCTTCTCAATGTTCCGGATGCGGCCTCGAACCGCCCGACCGTTGGCGTAGAGTTGCATTCGCTGCTGATTCACGCGGTATGTTGTCCAAACGAGAAACCCGCCGAGCGCGATGATTGCCCCGGCGAAAATCATGATGCCGATGATCGCGCCGGGATGCCGCATCTGGTTGAATTTCATCGGCTTCTCCAACATTGCGAAGAAACCGGGAACGATAATCGCCAGTGAAATGAGTGCCATGCCGAACGCCGGAATGTAGTGCCACCGGCAGAGCAATCGCCAACGGGCAAGACGGGTTATCGTACGTGGCGGCTCGCCGAACGGCGAATGTTCGACATTCTCGGTTTTGGTCGCCGCTTTGACGAGTTCCGGGGATTCCGTCAGGGAGCGATAAAGGTCGTCGGCTTCACGGCATTTACGTTTCAAAATCGATAACGAGACCGAACCGCAGACGACACCGACCGCGATTGCCGCAACGGGAATAAACGGCTGGCAGCGTTGTAACGCTTCAGGAGGGAGTTGCAACAGAAGCAACACGGGCCCCGCAAGGTACAACGTCATGAGGACGGCAACCCCCGGGATTGTCGACAGTTTCTCGTGCAAATACGGATTCGTCCGACGAAGAACCGCCCGCTTTCGATCCCTGTCTCGAAGTTCCTTCAACGGTTCCAAGTCGACCGGTGCGGAACGCAACCGTTCGATCAGCATGTTGAGAAACGGCAGGAACGGCATCTCGCTCGAAAAGTTCGCATCCCGGTCGGCGATGTCGATCTCCGCGTCGACGGACGACACCCGAATTACCGTAACGCCCCGGCTTTTTTTGAGATTGACGTCGACGACCGCGTTCCACGGAAGAAAACGGTGCTGGTCCTTGCCGTATCGGTGAAAGAGCCCTGCTTGGGTGATAATCCACCGCCCGCGATTCAGCCGGATGAAAAGATGATGAAAGGCGAGATAACCGAAAAACAGGGCAAGAATGCCGAGCGGTATTGCGAAAAGCTGTCCGTCGTCTGGTTGTCGAGGGAAATTTTGTACCATTTCCACGACAATCAGGACGGACGGCGCCGCGAAGACAATTGCAAAGAGCGTGAACACGGTTCCCGACAACCGATGTCGACGTCGAAACGCCGCCATGGTGTCGTTCGGATTGTTTCCCGCCGTGTGATACCGCCGAATGCGAAACACGTCGAAGGCGAGCTCGGAAATATTCGTTTCGTTGTTCATGTCCTTCGACGTGTTTTACCGGCGTCTGCGCCGCACGGCTAAACGATTATTCCTCGTCTTCGG
This sequence comes from Thermoguttaceae bacterium, assembly GCA_031549705.1. GTDB lineage: Bacteria > Planctomycetota > Planctomycetia > Pirellulales > Thermoguttaceae > WRKP01. The sequence goes on along the minus strand of JAVBPI010000097.1, from coordinate 9,795 downwards.
TAAGTTCGGCGGAGGCGATCACCTGCTGTTGGATGTTGCCCGGCACGACTTCGTACCGCAGGAACTCGATTCCATAACTACCCTGACCGCCCGTCATGCTGGCGAGGGTGCGGTTGTAGGTCATCACTTCGGCCATGGGGGCTTCGGCGAAGATCGTCGTCATGCCGCCGCCGGCGGGTTGCGAATCCTTGAAGCGCCCCCGTCGGGACGGAGTTCCCAAGTCGCCGGAGACGTCGCCGACGTTCGAATCCGGAACCGTGATTTCCATTTTCACGATCGGCTCCAACAGGGCCGGTTTCGCTTTCGAAAACACTTCCTTGAACGCCATGGAGCCCGCCGTTCGGAACGCATGTTCGTTTGAGTCGACGTCGTGATACTTTCCGTGGAACAATTCGACGGCGACGTCTTGGACTTGGTATCCGGCGATAACGCCTTTCGCCATCCGTTCCTTGAATCCCTTTTCGATCGCCGGGAAAAAGTTCGACGGAATCACGCCGCCGACGATCGAATCGATCCAGAGAAAATTGCACGTCGGATCGAGATGGAACGATTTCATCGACGGAAACATGTTCTTGTCACCGGCGAACGCTTCCGGATCGGTTCCTTTCGGGAACGGATACATCCGGATATGGACTTCGCCGAACTGACCGGCACCACCGGACTGCTTTTTGTGACGGTACATTCCTTCGGTCTTCGGCGCCTGGATCGTTTCCCGATACGCGATTTTCGGTTCTTTCGTATCGAGTTCGACTTTGTCCCGCCGTTTCAACCGTTCGCGGACCACGGTGAGGTGGAGTTCGCTCATTCCGGTGATCACGAGCTGCTTCGTCTGCTCGTTCCGTTCGGTCACGAACGTCGGATCTTCCTGCGAAATCTTGGCGAGGGCTCCGGACAGCTTCGCTTCGTCGCCGCGGCTTTTCGGTTGGGCGGCGAGTCCGACCATCGGGGTCGGGAACGGAAACCGTTCCATCGTGTAGTCGCCGAGCGTCGCGCAGGTTTCGAGTTCCTCGATTTTCGCCACGGCGACGATCATTCCGGGGCCGGCTTCGTCGATCGGCTTTGTTTCGTTCGCTTGCATTTGGAATAGCTGCGCGATCTTGATGCCGCGGCGGCTGGTCGAGGCGGCGAGCGCTTGACCGTTCTTGAGCGTCCCACTGTAAACGCGGATGAAATTGAGCTTCTGCACGAACGGGTCGATTCGGGTCTTGAAAACTTGGGCGATCACCGGACCGTTCGGGTCGGCGGTGATTTCGATTTCCTCACCGGCTTGATTCTTCGCTTTTCGAACGACCATATCCGGCGGCAGGGTGCAGAGGGGGAGGGCGTCCATCATTTCCTTGAAACCGACCTTCGTTTTCGCGGAGAGGCAGACGATCGGAATCAGCACGCCTTGGTGAATCGCCTTCTTCATCAGCTCGGCGAGTTCGGCGGCAGAGGGGACTTCCCCTTCGAGGTATTTTTCCATGACGGCGTCGTCAACGGTCACGATCGCTTCGATCAATTGTTCGTGAACCTCTTTCGGATCGAGAATCGCTCCTGCGGCGTCGGCGGGCGGGTTCAGCGTACTGGCAACCCCTTTAAAGCCGTGTCCCTGTCCGATCGGAACGTTCAATGGAACGCATTCCTGTCCGAAAACGCTCTTGATCAGCTTCAGGAGCTTCTCGAAGTCGACGTTTTCGTTGTCCATGTTGTTGACGAGGATCATTCGTCCGATTCCGGCTTTTTCGGCTTCGGCGAAGACGCGGCGGGTGTTGACCTGGATACCGCTCTGGGCGTTGACGACGATCGCGGCGGTGTCGACGCCCCAAAGGGCGCCGATCGTTTGGCCGATGAAGTCGGGATAACCGGGCGTGTCGACCACGTTGAAGAGCTTGCCGCCGTGTTCGAAATGGATGACGCTCGTTTCGATCGTGTATTTATGGGCCTTTTCTTCTTCGTCGAAGTCGCAGATGCTCGTTCCGTCGTCGACGCTCGCCTGCCGCTTGACCAAACCGGTCTCGAAAAGGAGGGAGTCCGCAATGGTCGTTTTTCCCGATCCTCCGTGTCCGCAAAGGGCGATGTTCCGAATATCCGCAACGCTGTACTTGGCCATAACAATGTTTCCTTGTCGACGAAAAAAAGGTTGAAATCCTCGAGAAAATTCAGGGAAACCCGCATTCTACAGATTTTCACGGTCAATTCAATACCCCGGATATTCCCTCGATTGTAAAAAAACGGCGGCGAATCATTTAAACTGCCGTAAAACCTTCTGCGCCAGAAATTTGCATGACGAGCCGAGACCTGCGGTCCCGACTTCCCAACGCTAAACTTGTCGTTGACCCTGACTCAGCACGGACACCTTCAGTGTTCCCGCTCAACGGGCAACTCACGACATTGGCGTTGGCGACGATAACGGATCTATTTTTAAAACGCACCCTTACCGTTTCTTTTTGCGGTCGCGGTCCTTGTCTTTTTTGTCGGTCTTACCGAGCTGCTGTCGTTCGGCGGCTTTCTCGGAAACCTCGCGGAAAAGTTTGGAAAAGAAACCTTCCTGTTTCGGAGGCTCCGATTCATGACCGTGACGCTTGCCGGACTTTCGATCCCGATCTTTTTCTTTCGGCGGCGCCGGCGTATGGGTCGGCGTGACGTCGAACATTTCGTTCCCCACATTCGGAACCGGCTTCGGAATGAACCGTCGCTCCGCCAGTCCCCAAAGCGTCGAGGCGATGAAGTAAACGCACAGGCCGCTCGGAACCTTGAAAAAGAGGAAGCCCATGAAGATCATCATGTACTGCATCATCGTCCGCTGCATTCGGGACTGTTCGTCGGTCGGCGGCGGCATCATCACGGCTTGCTGAATCAGGAACAGCGCGATCGTCAGCATCGGGAGCAGGTTGAAATACGGGCCGAGGCAGAACATCCCGTGTCCCGTATTAAAGCCCGGCCAACCGATGGACGTCCAAAACTTGTGCCAATCGATCAACATATCCGGCGCGGAAAGGTCGTTGCACCAACGGACCCCCTCGGAAATCAGCGACGCACCGTAGAGTTCGACGTCGATCGAGAGCGATTTGTACAATCCGATGAAAATCGGCAACTGAATGAAAATCGGAAGGCAGCCGCTTGCCGGATGGTAATTGTGTTTCTTGAACACCTCGTTTTGCGCTTTCATTCGGGCTTGCGGATCGTCGGCGTATTTATCGGCAACCGCTTTCAACTCCGGCTGGATCGCCTGCATTTTGATCGCCCCGAGCGCTTGCTTTCGGCTGAGCGGGAACATGCAAAGCCGCACGCAGATCGTCAGCGCGATGATCGCCATGGCGTAATTCAAGCCGAGCCCATGGAAGAAATGGAGCACCACGAGCATCGGCTTGGCGACGAACCAGAACCAACCGTAAGCGATCGTTTCGCCGAGGCCGTATTCCGCGAGAATCGCCGGGCGCTTCGGACCGACGAAGAGCGTGAATTCCTGGTTGAGCCGACTGTCCGGACCGTTGCCGGCCGCGAGTTTTTGCTCCTTGCCGATGATTCGGAACGAAACGTCCGTCAGCGTCGGCCAAGCGGAGTTTCGTTCACCGACCCGGATCGGGAACGCTGTCGAGAGCCAAACTTCTTTCGGATCGGCTCCCTTCGGTTTGAGCGTGCACTGAAAATACCGGGAGTCGATCCCCATGTAATCGAGCGGAGCGCCGACCCAGGGATCCTTGATTTGATCCGTTGAAATCTGCGAGTTGGCGATGGTTTTCGCCGGACTGTCCGTGAATTGGACGACGAGATCACGAATTCCGTACCCGCCCCAACCGGGGCCCGACTTTTGGGCGTACCATCCCCCTTCGAGCGGCAAACCGGTCGGTCCGTCCAATTGGTAAGCAATCGTGTGCTCTTTCGTGTCGAGGTTGCGGACTTCAAGTTGAAGCGTCAACTCGTATCCGTCGCCGACCCTCGCGGTCGGTTGGTCTTCCTTCGAAACGAGTCGATACGTCTTGGTGAATTCGAGGTTCCACGTCGGAATCGTCTTGCGGAAGACCGCTTCGGTTTCCGAGGTCGACACGATTTCCCACGGCTCCTTGCGGAGATTGACGTCGCTCAATTCGATGTCGAGCGTCTTGTCACGCGGAATGATTCCCTGCAATGACGAGTTGCTCACACCAAGACTTCTCGGAAGATCGAGCCGGTTGTCGTCGACCCGTTGCAACGTCGTCAGGAACGAGAGTTGATCGCTGGAACGGTCGCCGCCGAGCTGAAAACCGTGTAGACCGGCGAGTTGCGTGTACTCTTCATAGGAGCGGGGAACCGACTCCGGACGGATCACGTTCATCGGATGACGTCCCAGAATCACCGATTGCGTCACCGGCTTATCCAAGCCGGGCCGGACAATGGTGAAGTCGACTTGATCGCCCGGTTTCGTCTTGGCAAGCGATTGGCGGATATCATCCAAGGACCGAACTTGCTTTGTTTCAAACGATTCCTCTTTTCCGGATTCCCGGAGCTTTCGATCGATTTGCGTGATTTTGTCGCCGACTTTGAGCCCCTGTTCGGCGGGAGTTCCCTTGCCGACGATCTGGACCATGACGCCGTCCTTCGACGCTTCAGCGGCGTCGGCGTCGGCGACGATTTGGCCGAGGTATCCGAAGTAGGCCTCGACATCGCGGAACGTCGGATCATTCAGTTCGATGCGGGAAACGGCGGCTCCCTGATTCGTCAACGTGACGAGCATTCGGTACGGACTTTTCGGGTCCATGGAGCCGAGCGTGATCCAGGCGGGCTCCGCAGTGGTCGCGGCAACGGCGTCTTTCGACGGTTCTGCCGGTTTCAATTCGGCGGGAACGGGAGCGTCCTTTTTTTCGAGCACCTGTTGGTTGAGGAGCTGTTGTCGTTCGGCCTCGGCGCGGCGTTTGGCGGCTTGGTCCGACGAGGACCACATTTGGATGAGAAGCACGCCAAAGATCAGCATCATGAGGAACGTGAATCGATCCTGTGACGAGCGCCGACTATCAGGAAGCAGCGATTGCATGAAAACATCGGGAAAGGGGTTGCGGACCATGAACGGCGGCGCAGAGTATCGCCGTCAGTCGCCGTATTTTAACGGCGGATTACCATGTTGTAAAGGAGCAAGAAAGGCCGTATGGGAACGGCAGCTGGGCTCAATGAGAAACGGGAATGTTCGAAAACGCATTGATTACCCTCCCCTCTCCCTCGGGAGAGGGCTAGTACAAAGTTAGGGAAATAATCTTCGTGAAAAGGGACAGGTATCGTCATCCCCGCGCAGGCGGGGACCTAGACGAAGGAGGCAATAAACCGTTTGCATCCGTGAATATCGCGTGCAAGCGCGCATTGAAAATAAATCTCTGGGTCCCCGCCTGCGCGGGGATGACGAACACTATTTCGTTAACTTTTTTGCTTCTTCAATTCTTTTCACCGATTTTCACGTCGAAGGCCCCTCACCCGAACCCTCTCCCGGGGGGAGAGGGGACGGCAATATCGGCCTTTCACAAAAAATGAGCCAGTTACGAACGATCCGAAGATTTCGGCTCGAACTTGACGTTCAGCAGAAATCGAAACAGCAGCAACACTCCCATGGCGGCAAGAACGGAGACGGCGAAACCGAGCGGTCCGATCGGATTGAAGCGCTCCATTTTCCAGAAAAGAGAGGCGAAAAACGAGCCGACAGAGCTTCCGACGACACCGATGACCAGTGTTCCCAACGCCCCTTTCGGTTCGTCGCCGGGAAGAAAAGCTCGCGCAACCAGACCGATCACGACACTAAAGCCGATCCACAAAAGAACGACGTTCACCCACTGTTGGGACGTTGCGGAAAGATCCATGGGTCGTTGATCGTGGAGAGTGGATAGTTGATAGTGGAAGATACAAACGCTTGCGTCTTTACTCTCCACTCTCAACTATCCACTATCAACTCTTATAACCGGTCCGGCTGCGCCTGTTGCATGGAGGCGGCTTCACGGGTGAACGGGAATTCCGGTCCCGGCGGATAGTACTGAACCCGATTGTTGATGTAATACGGATTCGGAAGCGTCATGCCGTTCGAATAGGTCGCGCAACCGACCGAACCGAGGGAACTCGCCGCGACCACTGCCAACAGCGAACCCAGAAGAAAACGATTGATTATTTGTTGGACGCTCATCCTGACTCTCCGCTCTCCGTAATGGGTTGAACATCGTCCCGCAGATGGGACGGCAAACCTTGCGCTGCTAAAAACAGTCAAACCGATACATCCCTCATCGGCGGCTTCGAACTCAACTCTTTAATCAAAGTCGGTAATCACGACCCGTTCGATGCCGGTTGCCCGCCCCGTTTCCGGATCGATTTCGACCTCGGTCCCGTTGATTCGGGTCTCTCCCCGGGCAACGTCGAACATGCTCGGTTTGAACGTCAGCGAGTGTTCGAGCACTCGATCATACCGACGGCCGATGATGCTGTTGAACGGCCCACACATCCCGACATCGCACTGAAACGCGGTTCCGCCGGGGAAAATTTGTTCGTCGGCGGTTGCAACGTGGGTGTGGGTTCCCAGAACCGCGGAAACCCGACCGTCCAGATATCGACCGATCAATTGTTTGTCGCTTGTCGCTTCGGCGTGAAAATCGACGAAAATAATGCGAATTTCCGGCTCCGACTCGGCAATTTGGGCAAGAATTGCGTCCGCCCGGTGCAACGGGCAGTCGACCGGTTTCATAAAAGTTCGGCCGATTAGCGAGATGACGGCGACCTTGACGCCCGCAGCGGTTGCAACAACGGTCCAGCCGCGACCGGGAGCACCGTCCGGATAGTTGCCGGGGCGGACGATCCGATGGTCGGTGTTGAGAATCGGGATGATCTCCTTCTGTTTGTAAGCGTGGTCCCCCAGCGTGATGCAGTCGATTCCGTAGGAAAGGAGCTCTCGAAAAATTCCGACTGTGATCCCGCTTCCGCCGGCAGCGTTCTCCGCATTGGCGATCACGAGGTCGATGGGCCGCTCTTTTCGGAAATCTTTCAGCTTATTGCCGATGATGTCCCGTCCCGGCTTGCCGATGATGTCTCCAAGGAAGAATAGTTTCATGGGTGTGGGGGTTAAGGATGATGAGGACAAACCTCGTCATTTCGACCGAAGGGAGAAATCTCATCCTCGCCAATTCGACCTGAACTCATGCTTTCTGGCAAGGATGAGATTTCTCACTACGCTGCGCTTCGTTCGAAATGACGGCTTAACCGCTAATCAGACATGCTGACCTCCTCGCAACGTTTTCTTCAATATCTTCGAGTGGAGCGTAACGCTTCGGATCTGACTCTCAAAAGTTATCGGGAAGATTTGGAGGCGCTCATCGAGTATTTTATGGAATTGTACGACGGTCGGATTCCGAAGCCGTCGGAAATCACGACGTTGGAGCTGCGCGGTTACGTCGCCGCGATGCATGACGCCGGATACGCAAAATCGACCATTTCCCGGCGTTTGGCGTCGTTGCGGAGCTTTTTCAAGTTCGGTTTGCGGGACGGTTACGTCACGGAAAACCCGGCGAAGCCTGTCCGAAATCCGCGAGGAAAACGGAACTCTCCCCATGTTCTCACAACGCAACAGGTCGGGGCGCTGCTCCTGGCTCCGCCGCTTGCCGACGTGTTCGGACTTCGGGATCGCGCGATTCTCGAAACGATGTATTCCACCGGCGTCCGGGTCAGCGAACTGGTCGGGATGAACCTCGGTGATCTGAGTCTCGATGAAGGAATCGTTCGGGTTCGGGGAAAAGGGAAAAAGGAACGGTTCGCCCCGGTCGGTTCGTTCGCAACGCAATCGCTCAAGGATTGGTTCGTGTTTCGACGGGATCTTTTGCTCGGTCGGATCAACGCCGTCGGGAAGAGCAATCCGACGCAATCGACCGCTCGACCATCGAAGCGGCAGCGTCCGAAGAGCGACACGCCGGAGTCGCCGGTCTTTTTGAACAAGTTCGGCGGTCGGCTCACGACACGGAGCGTCGGCCGGATGATCGAAAAGTATTTGAAGGAAAAAAATCTCGACAAACGAACGACGCCGCACACCTTGCGGCACAGTTTCGCGACGCATCTTCTGGACAACGGCATGGACATTCGGAATATTCAGGAGCTTTTGGGACACGCCAACATTGTCACAACGCAGATTTACACGCACACCAGCACGAAAACGCTGCTGGAAATCTACGAAAAAGCGCATCCGCGAGCACGTTAGCCACATCCACCTTGCGGTGCGCTTCCCCTGCGTTCGACGTCGGTTGCCGGATTCAGCGCAACGCAAGGCGGATGCGGCTGACATTCATCCCCGCCGTGGATCGAACGTCGGCGTCTTTCGCGTTTGGATCAACCACGCTTTCCATGCGTCTTTGTTAAACTGAAAGTCGACCCCGGTCAACAGAAACAGGGCTTTGTGAACCTCGGGATTCGTGACCGTTTTCGACCGCTTGACGGTGCTTTGGCCCCAAGCGAATTCGCCGGAGTTGTTGGCGTTTCCCTGTGATTTGACGGTCTCCGTCCAGGAATGTGTCGTTTCCAAAACGTCGATCAGTTGCGGAATCGCGGAGCTGCCGCCGAGCTGTCCGATCGCAAACGCCGCCTTGTTGATCGCCTCCGGACCGTTTTCCGCTTTGAGGAGCCGGGCGTAACTGCCGATGATCGCCGGCATCGCTTCCGGATGCTTTTTCAACACGTCGAAACAGGTCAAGCGAACTTCGTGGTTCCGTTCACGCGGATCGAGAACCCAGCGGGCGACTTCGGAAAGCGTCGCCAAGGTTCCGATGTTGCCGAGCGCTTTGATGTAAATCATTCGAAGATTGGGATCCGATTCCGCCTGCAGCGATTTCACCAACGCCGGACCCGCTGCCGGCTCGCGAATCGACTGCAGCTCCCCCTTGGCTTGCTGGTCTCTCGATTGAGCACGCGCACGGAGTGAATCGACCGTTCTCGTCCATTGCAGGTCGATTTTCTTCGACTTCTCCAAATACTGCTCGATGTCGATCTGCTGCTGCGACTTCCAACTGTTGTTGACGTTCAGCAACCCCTGATCACCGAGCATCTCTTCCCGCGACGTCCAGTTGCCGTCCGCGCCTCGAATGTATCCGAGCAGTTGCCGAGCGGTTTTGTTTTCCGGATCGAGTTCCAGAACACGCCGCAAATGTCGCTTCCAATGGTCGATCAAGCGGCGTTCCCGACACCAATCGGCGGTTTCGAGATGGTTTTCGACCGTGTCCTCTTTGAACGGAGCGAAGGCGTTATATTCGGCGACGGTTTCTTTTTCTCCTTTGCGAGCCCGTTCGATCAGTTTTCGTTCAAGGCGGATTTCGATTCCGTCCGCCGTTCGGATCGTGTACGGTTTCGGCGGAAGATCGTCGGGATTCAACAGCTCCCCTTCAATTTTTCCCCCTTCCCGGAGCATAAAAACGTCGCCATAGACCGGCGCTGCCAGAAAAGCGAACAAAATGATGACAAAAAATCTCATGTTCGACCTCCGTTTTGCTTGCGTTTTAGCTGCGCAGCGAGGACAAATACTCTTCGATCAAATCGACGCAACGGTCGGTCTGTTCATCGGTTCCGACGCTGATACGCAGACCGTCCCCCCAACCCGGATAGTTCATATATCGGATCAGGAATCCGCGTTCTTTGACGTATTCGTAGATCGGTCGAACAGGAACGGTCGGATGGACGTTCCATGTAAAATTCGTGTGGGATTGCGGAACGTCGAAGCCGAGCAGTCGCATCCGTTTTTGCAGCTTCGAACGGGTCGCAATGATTTTGTTTTTGTTCTCGATTCGCCAATCCTGATCTGCCAGCGCCGCGGCGGCTCCGGCGATCGACAAC
>JAVBPI010000031.1:0-44375 GCA_031549705.1 Thermoguttaceae bacterium | reverse complement strand
GGGTCTGTTTGACGTGCATCGGTCGCGGGGCGGGATGCGTGTACTTCTCGTTTTCCTTCGGCGTCCAGGCTTGCGGCTTCGGAATCAGATTCTTGTCCGGCAGCACGACGAGCTCGCCGAGCAGCACCCGATTCGCCGAGGCGGCCTTCTTCACACTCAGTTTCAGATACCGCGTCTTCACCGGTTTGTCGAGTTCGAGCCGAACCTGTTCCGGAGCGTCCGTACTGCGAACGTTCTCGACCAACGGCTTGGCGACGCCGACTTCCTTCCACGCCGTTTCGTCGTCGCTGGTTTCGACCTTCATCGTGTCGACCACGAAGTCTTCGTTTCGGTAAAAAGCGTACAGACAAACGACGCCGACGTTTTGCGGCTTCTTCAGATCGACCGTGATTGTCGCATCGCCGTTGATCTGGATCGAATCCGCCGCCGGATCGGACGATTTACCGTCGGAGAGGCGGTTCTTGCGTTCGTTTTCCGGATGCTTCGGGTCGAGTTTTTCATCGACAGTGTACGAAAACGGGATCTTCTTCTGCGCTCCGAGAACCGCAAGAGACGACGGACTCGGTTCTCCCCGACTCGGATCGTTGTAAATCGCGGCGGCGAGCGGATCGTCGAGCTTTTCGCCCGGTTCGAGCCAAAGCCGAAGCGTCGCGGTCATGTCGTCGCCGAGATACGGCCGCTCCGTGATGAGCATCGTCTTCGCTCCGGCTTTCTGCGATTCGATTGCCGCGGCGACGTCCCCCGTCGAACCGCCGACGACCAACACGTCGACGTCGTAAGCAATCGGGAGCTGCCGCTCCGAAACGGTTACGAATTTATCCTGCGCCGCCGCGACGGAACAGAGCGCCAACAAAAAAACAACAAATCGTGTCACGGAATTCTCCTTTCGGGTTTGGTGTCCGCTTGCGTTTTAGCCGCTTCAGCGCGCCGGCGGCGGCTAAAACGCAAGCGTTCTAATATTCATGTAATGTGTCGAGCATTGCCCGATAGTTCTCCGGTTTGACGCCGCGATGGATCGTGTTGCTCGACGAAACGATCAAGCCGTTCGGCCCCCCTTTTTCGATGCAGCGGCGGACTTCGTCGGCGACCTGCTCCGGCGTACCGTTGCAGAGATTGCCGGTGCAGTCGATGTTCCCTTTGAGACAAATTTTGTCACCGTATTTCTCTTTCATCTCCCGCATGTCGAGCCCCGCGCCGGGATCGATCGGATCGAGACACGAAATTCCGGCGTCGATCCAAAGGTCGACGAACGGCCTGACGTTGCCGTCGCAGTGTTTGATCACGAACAGTCCGAGCGAGCGAAACCCTTGGATTACGTCACGGAAGAGCGGATACACGACTTCCCGGTACGATTTCGGCGAAAGGATCGGCCCGGTATTCGTGCAGATATCGTCCGTTGTCGCCACGATTTCGATGCCGTAACGCTTCACGGCGATTTCCGCGAGGGAAAGGTTGTATTCGACGACCCGTTTCAGGAGATCGGTCCACGCCGTTTTGTCGAGCGCAAGTCCCATGAGCGCGTTTTCGTAACCGAGCAGGTCCCGCATGTCGGAAAATCCGTCGCGCAAATTAAAGACCACGGCACGTCGGTCGCCGAACTTTTTCACGGCCTGTTCCAGGGAGCCGAAACGGAACGATCCGTCCGGCTTCGGGAACTCGTAATCCCAATGGTTCGCAAGTTCCGCAATCGGGAACGACGTCGCCGCGGCAAGGACGTCGCCGGTCAATCGCTTTTCGATCCCCCATTCGTCGACGTAGGTTTCCGAGTCCTTCCACGTCCTGGCATAATCGGCACGAATATTGACGCCGTCGATATCGAGGGCGTCGACGGCGTCGAGAAGATCGTCCGTTCCCGTCAACGCTTGAAGAACGCTTCGGTCGATGAACCATTCGAACGTCGGCGGTCGGTCCGGGCGTTCCCGTTTCAACGCGGCCAGCATTCGCTCCCTGGAGTTCATCGTCATATCACGTTTTTACGTTTTTCGTACCCAAAGGTCGATGGTGCTGATGAGAACGGTCGGATCGATCGGCTTGCTGCAATAGGCGTCCATCCCGGCGGTGAAACACGCGGCTTCGTCGTGTTTCGAGGCGTTGGCGGTCAAAGCGATGATCGGGATATGAATATTCCGGTGATTCAGCAGCGAAAGATCCCGTTCCCGTTTTCGAATCGTTTTCGTCGCTTCGTAGCCGTCCATTTCGGGCATCTGGCAATCCATCAGGATGAGATCGTAGGTCGATTTCGCACTCGCTTCACATGCTTCAAGGCCGTTGCTGACGATATCGCACAGATATCCGGCGCTCTTGAGCGTTTCCTTGACGACGAGCTGGTTGACTTTGTTGTCTTCCGCGACGAGAATCCGGACATCCGACTTTTCCGGCCGTTCGACGGTCGCGGCGTGTTGTCGTTGCGAGAATTCGTCCATCCGTTTCCGTTCTTCCTCGTCGGCGTCGACGTAGGGGAACAGGCCGCTCATCACGGCGTCGAAAAGTTTGTCGCAGTGGGCCGGTTTCGAAATTTGGATCAACCGTCGCGTCGTCGAATGGGGGAGCGTCACGACCATGTTGTTCGTCAACGGCGACAGGAACACGATCGACATATGCTGGAACGGCTCCCCCTTGGCGACGGCGTTGACGAGTTGCGTCCCTTCGGCATCGTCAAGAGTGTTGTCGATCACCGCCAATTCGAACGGTTGACCGTTTTCAGCGGCTTTTTCGAGAAGTTGCAACGCTTCTGCGACCGTTTCTGAAACGGTTACGTTTAATTTCCAGCGTTGCAGTTGGTCGGCGAGCGATTCTTTCAGGACCGGATTGTGTACGGCCAACAACACCCGACGTCCGGTGATCTGAATGTTCGCGTAAATGATGCCGCCGCCGGTCCTGTAACAAAAATCAGCGCCGCATGTCGGACAGAGGTTTTCGCCGGTTTCGGTGCACAACGGGACGCCGATGCGCGAGCAGGGACGGAGTTGCGGATCGGGATCGAACGGAACCGTGAACCAAAACGTCGTGCCGGCTCCTTCACGGCTGCGGACGCCGATCTCGCCTCCCATCAATTCGACGAGCCGCTTGGAAATCGCGAGCCCCAGGCCGGTTCCGCCGTATTGCCTGGCCGTGCTGGAATCGACCTGCGAAAACGGCTTGAAAAGACGGTTCTGCCGCTCTTCGGGAATGCCGATACCGGTGTCGCGGATTTCAAATCGGACACGGTGCCGTCCGTTGACGTTTCCCTCGTAAAAAATCGAAACGACGGCGCCGCCGCGCTCGGTGAATTTGATCGCGTTGCTCAAGAGGTTCAGCAAAATTTGCCGCAATCGTCCCCCGTCGCCGAACACGGAATCCGGAACACCTTCGTGAAACGATTCGCAAATCTCGAGGCGTTTTTCGTTGGCGCGGGACGAAAGCATGTCGAGAACCGACTCGACGACGAGCAACAGGTCGGTCCGTTCCCGTTCCAGTTCCAGCTTTCCCGCCTCGATTTTCGAAAAGTCGAGAATGTCGTTGATGAGGAAGAGGAGGGTCTTTCCGGACGACTTCACCAATTGGATATATTCGTACTGTTTTCTGGAGAGATTGGTACCGAGGAGCAAATCGGAGAGCCCGATCACGCCGTTGAGCGGCGTGCGAATTTCGTGACTCATCGTCGCCAGAAAATCGCTCTTGGCGCTGTTGGCGACTTCCGCGGCGATTTTTGCCTGCCGCAGCTCGTCAATCAACCGGTATCGGCCCGAAACGTCCTGGCGGACCAGAGAGACGCCGATCAAACGTTGCGTATCGGGGTTGCGGATCGGATAACTATGCAACTCCCACCAAACGTTCGCCTCCTCGTCGAAATGAACATTCGACGCCGGAAGACCGCTTTCGACGGTACTGTGAACGGGACATTCGGAGCAAGGTTCCTTGCGGTTCTTCAGGACGGCGTAACACGTTTGCCCCAAATAGGATGCGGTGTCGCCGAAATGCCGCTGGAATGAAGCGTTGCCGCCTCGAATCTTCCACTGCGTATCGACCATGCAGACGTCGAACTTCAAGCTGTTCAGCAGAAGATCGGTCGGCACCGAGCCGAATAGTGAATGTTGCGAAGACATGTACGGAGACCGAGGCGAAACTTTGAAAATCGATGAGAAAAATTCAGATCCCGATTGTACCATCTTGGAAGACAGGTTGCAAGCGCGACAACGCGTCCGCCGGATCGGGATTTTTCTCTCAACACAAAGACCCGCAACCCACGGTCGCAACACTCATGATTTCGCCTGACCGAAAAGAAAGCCTTCCAGTTCGGCAATATCGGTATAGTCGGGAATGATGGCGTTGGCACCGGCTTTGGTGAGCCGATTCCGTTTCCATTCGTCGACCCCTTTGCGTTCCGCTTCGTCGGAGGCGACACCGATGGCGACGCCGCCGACCTGGCGAACATTTTCGATTTCGACGTATCCATCACCGAAACCGAGCAACTCGTCGCCGCCGAGATGGTGGTCCTTGATGATTTTTTGGATCACCATCGCCTTGGAAAACTTCCGGTGGTCGTCTTGCGCTCCGTAAATGCCGCCGTCGAAATAACGATCGACCTTCAGGAGCGCCGCTTCGTCTTTGACGGAATACTCTTCCGTGCCGCTTGCCAGATAGAGCGTCAATCCGTGCCGCTTCAGCATGTCGAGCATCTCGTACGCTCCCGGCACGACATGGGCGCGCGGATCGCTGCCGTTGCGCAAATCGGTGAGGCGTCCGTCGATCCGGAGCATGAGCCGCCGCAAATATTCGTGCTTGTACGCCAACGGTTCGAGCGGCGTTCCTCCCCGTTTCGCAACTTCATCCGCAAGTTGCATGCATTGGTAGATCGTCTGTTTGCCGGTCAGGAAATCGACGAAATCGTGAACGCAACGTTGGATGTCGACTTCTTCTTCCGCACCGGGCGTCTCCTTGAGGACGTCGATGAAATACGGAATCATGATCTGTTGCCAACCCTCACGAATCAGGCTGACGGTACCGTCGAAATCGAGAACGGCGGCGCGAAACGGAATCGACGATTGATGCGGAATCAGGATTTCGAGCATGGATGCGACGAGTAGCGACTTGCTGTCGTTGAAACAGGGGTTAATTCTTCTTTTCGGCGGTTCCGGATTCGCCGATGAAGTCGACAAATTCCTTTCCCTGCAACCATTGCCGGGCGGTGGCGTTGCCGTCGACATAAGCGTTCAAAAATTGGAGCGTCAATTCCTCGATGAGCGGCTGGTATTTTTTCTCCAGCATCGACAAACCGAACGGCCGGGTGTGTCCGGAAAAGAGCATGTGATTGCCGTCCTTGAAAATCACGAGGTATTGATCGACGTTGCGGATGGTGTCGTAGGGAATTCGACGATCGATCGGCTCCAACCCCTTTTGGATCGGACTGGTATCCTTCGTTCCCGTCAAGTGAAGAATCGGAACCATGATGTTGTTGAACAGTCCGTCGGGTTTCGCGCCGAGCGGGATGTTCGGACTCATCACGATCGCCGCCTTGATTCGCGGGTCCGGCTTGGTCGGAGCGCGACCGACGGCGCTGAGCGTCGTGTGGGCTCCGAACGAATGTCCGCCAAGGCCGATCTTGTCGAGATCGAGCCGTCCCTGGAGCTTGGCGTCGTTTTTGTTGCGCCGTTCCAGCTCGTCGAGAACGAACCTGACGTCGCCGACCCGAAGGAGGGCGTTGTTCCGGTTCGCCGATTCGTTCATCGTTTCAAGAACGGTTTTCCCCGGCTTCCGCTCGACGGACGGCCTGTCGCTGCCGGGATGCTGCATGACAACGACGACGTAACCGTGCTTCGACCAATAAACGCCGAGATACGGAAATCCGTAACGGGTTCCACCGAGTCCGTGTGAAAGCAAAACGATCGGTCGCGGCCCCACGGCGTCTCCGCCGGGAAGATAAATTCGTACGGGAACGATCCGATTTCGTTCCTTGTCGGTCCAGTCGTCGTCGTAGGATTCGGCGGCAACGGACGAAAACGTCGCAGTCAGAAACATCAGGAGAAAAACGTTTTTCATGGAAAGTGCATCGCTTGCGTTTGAGCCGCACAGCGCGTTCAATCATTCGATCCCCGCAAGGTACCGTTCGGCGTCGAGGGCGGCCATGCAGCCGGTCCCGGCGGCGGAAATCGCCTGGCGGTAGTAATCGTCGGCAACGTCTCCGGCGGCGAACACGCCCGGCACGCTGGTATTGGTACGGAAAGGAATCGGCCGGTCGATGAACCCTTTCGGCGTCAGGACGACTTTTCCGTTCAGGAATCCGGTGTTCGGCGTGTGCCCGATGGCGAGGAACACCCCGGCGACGGCGAGTTCGAAATCGGGCTTGCCGACCGTGCTCTTGAGCCGGAGGCCGTTGACGCCGTCCTGGTCGTTCCCGAGAATCTCCGACGGAACGACGTTCCAATGGATTTCGATTTTCGAGTGGTCCATGGCACGCTTCGCCATGATTTTCGAAGCGCGCAGTTGGTCCCGGCGGTGCAACAGGTGGACTTTCGAGGCGAATTTCGTGAGGTAGTCCGCTTCTTCGACGGCGGAGTCGCCGCCGCCGACGACGGCGATTTCCTTGTTACGAAAACGAGGGAGCGCCCCGTCGCAGACCGCGCAAGCGGAAACGCCGCGGTTTTTGAAACGGTTTTCCGATTCGAGGCCGAGATAGTTGGCCGACGCGCCGGTGGCGACGATCACGGTTTTCGTTTCGTAAATATTTCCGCCGAGACCGGTCAGTTTGTACGGATTCGAGGAAAAATCGACGTCGACGACGTCGTCGGTGACGACACGGGTACCGAAGTAAACGGCTTGGGCGCGAATCAACTCGACGAGTTCCGGGCCGGTAACGCCGTGCTGCTCCGGATCGTGCGGGTTGAGCATGACGCTCCGCGCCGACGGAATCGCGGTTTCAAGATAACGTGCAAGATCGCCGGGGGGGAAGCCGGGAAAGTTTTCGACTTCCGTGGTCAGCGCGAGCTGTCCCATCGGGAGTGTTCCCTTCGCCTGGTTTTCCTGGGTGATCGCCCCTTCGATGACGAGCGGCTTAAGCGATGCGCGGGCGGCGTAGATCGCGGCGGTCCAACCCGCCGGACCGCTGCCGATGATGATGACTTGTTCCATGGTCGTTGAGAGTGGACAGTTGATAGTGGAGAGTGACGAGCAAAACCAATTTCACTCTCCACTATCAGCTATCAACTACTCCAAGGTTTTCTGTAAAAGGATGACGTTTTCGGCGTTCATTTTTTCGCCGCGGCGGAATCCGACGGGGATCGTGCGGTCGATGACGGCAAAGGAGCGGTGTCGTTTGATGGTTCCATCGTCGAGCCCCTTTTCCTTGCCGAGAATATATCCGTCCGGATAGACGGCGTCGAAAACATCATTGTTGGTGATGTGGGCCAGCAAACTGGCGGGAGGAGTGGTCGTACTGGTCGGATCGGGGTGGGCGTCCTTGGCTTCTTGAGCCCGATTGTTTCCCGCAAATCGTTGAACTTCGAAATAACCGACCGTGATCCAAACGGCGAAGACGTTGGAACGGTTCGTCGTCATGGAGCTGAGCCGGGCGACGTTTTCGTACTTATTGTACATGTTCGAGGCGATGTCCGGGACTTTGTCCTCTTCCCCGCGGAAGAACAGTCCGGACGACCCTTGTCCGAGCAATGTCGCTTCGGCGGGTTTACAGACGCCGCTCTCCGGATACGGAATCAGGTCGACCGAGCTACTGGAACGGAACGGTTGCTGCGTGTTAAGCCGCAACTGGAGATCGCTGCCGAGGGTGCCGTTGTTGTAAGTCGGCCAAACGGCATTGGATCGGTTTCCTTGCAATCCTTCCCAAGCGGCTTCCGTCGCGGTATTGAGATTGATCTTGCCGGGCTCACGGTACGAATAAATCGGTGAGTCGTTGGCCAATCCGACAATGGTTCCGGCAAACCGCGACGGCACGTCGACTTGATCGAGGAACCGAACAAGGTTCAACGAATTGGAGCCCGTATCGCTGTGCTCGAACGAAAGCAGATAACCGATGTTGGTGCTGTCGCCTGCAAAACGGCCACCGGCTCCCAACGGCGAGGAGGAAATGTTGGTATGTTTATCATGGAACGAAACACCGAACGTGCCGGCGGAACAGGCAGGAACCTGCATCACTTCGTAAGGATTGGCGAACGGCGAGTCGTTCCAGGGAAGCGCTACGAACGGATGTTTGAGCGGCGGCGCCCCCAAATACAGACCACTGATCGACGCGGTCGGATCCAACGAAGCAATGTCGCTGCTTCCCAACGGCACCTCCTCTCCTCCTCCTTCCGATCCCGCGTCGGCCGGCTTGTTGGTGACGCCGCTGAAATTGTTCAAATATCCCAGCGTACTGTTAACGGTACTCTTACCTGCCGACTTCTCCGTGACCAATTCGAGTGCGTTGATTCCGTCCGGTTTGCTGCCCGAAATGACGGAACGATCCCAAAGGTTCGGTAACGCTCCGGTCTCGGTTTTGTAAACGCTCGTATCACCGGTCTGGCGGGTTCCGAAATTGATCTTCCCATCATCCCATTGGTGAATCGTTTCGCCGCTTTCGTTCGTTTCCTGAGAGGCGGTGAGAGCGGCTTCCTTATCCTTCACTTGGTTGAAGACATGGAGGTCGACCATGTTCCAATCGACGGTAATGTACGGATTGGCCACCGGATCGTATTGACGGTTCGGATCCGCGAGGCGTTGCAAAAAGATCGCCTTGTAACGAGGAATCGTTCCGTACGAAAAAAGCTCGTCCGTGTCGAACGGGGTGCCTGCAGGAACGGTGGCGGTGTAGCCCCCCGCCGGCGCGGAAATATTGACGCCGTTGGTCGGGACCGCACCGTTGGCTATCATCACCACGGGTTTCTTGGCGCGATCCTTGGCGGTAAATTGCGAGACCATAATTTTGTCAGGAGACGGTGTGGCGGCTTCTCCGCCGGATTCGCCCCCTTCCCCTTCTTCCGCAGCGGGATCACTATACGTCGGCCCCTCGATTTCCTTAAAGGAAGTGGTGTCCCGCGGCACGATCAGGAGGTGCTGGTTCGGTTCCAGCAACACGGCCGGATCTGCGTTCCAATAGGAACAATTGCCGGGCAACTGAGACGTCGTCGGAGCCCCGCTGCCGAACCAGATAAAGCGTTCGAGCGTGACCTTTTGCGCACCGATCAACTCCGCGTCTCCTTCGTCGCCGACACCCGTCCATTGTGTCGGCTGGAAAGTGCGGTTTGCCATCCCCACAGTAAGATCGTTGCTATCGACTCGGGGGTCAGCTGGTTTGCCCTGGGTTTTTTGGCCGATCGCCAACCGCCAGACATAATCGTCTTCTGTGGTACGCTTGGCCAAGTCGATTTTATTGTTTCCCGACGAGGTCAGATCGGCAGAGACATGGGAGCGTTTCGGATCGCCGCGATAATACAATTCAACATACAACGAAGCTTCCGGCAACAAGACCTGGTCGAAGTCTTTGTCGTGTTTTTCCTTGTAATTCACGCATGTCATCGTGCATCGGCGGTGATCTTCTCCGCAGCCGGGGGGGGTCTGAGTCGTATCGCAAATGACCGGAGTACCGTCGGCGCTGGCGCTCGCTTCTTCGATGGAATCGGCGACGCGGCGGTTGTGAGTCGCCAACGTTTCGGTGATCGCGACTTCCGGTTTCTCCATGCCCCAAATCAGGTGGAGATCCGTTTGGTTCGAATCGGCTGTCAAATCAAATGGCGGAGGGTCGGTGGGGGTGGGGGGGGAGGTGGCTCCGTCCATGAATTTCTTTTTGAGCAAGGCGTAAAGTCCCGTTGCACCCACGTTGTTGTTGTCGTAAGGAAGGTTCGGAGAGAATGGATCGGAACTGTAAATGAACGGCGTCATGGTCGCATCGGGGTCCATGAAATCGACGAGGTTGACCGACCACTGCGCCAGACGCTCGACCGTGCCGATCGAGGATTCCGAGTATCCTCCTTTGATTTCATCATAACAGAGAACCATCAGGAGGTAAAAGATTTCCTGGGCGAATTTGGCGCGTTCCAAGAGCCCGGTGTCGTGATCTCCCCCGGTCCAGTTGCCTGAGAGTGAGAGTGACGGTCGGTTCAAATTGACACGCAGCCCTTGCCGAATTTCAATCGGCAACAGCGCCAGAATGGCTCCGGCTTTGTCGTAATCGGGGTCGCCGTTGGCTTTGGCCGCGATCCGGAGAACCTTACGGTAGATGCTCCAGTCGGGAGTATGTGTGGAACCGTCCGTAAAAATTCCCATGAACCGACTCGGGCACGGCAGGTCGTTGCTCCATGCCGTAATGTTCAACCGTTGATTGCTTGTGTCACCTGCCGTTGTTTCGTTGAGCAGCTTTCGCAGCCGTTGCGGAAGGGCTTTGAAATCGGCGTCACCCGAAGTGCGTAACACCGCTTCGAGTTCTTCCATGTTGAACGGGGCTTCGTCGATCCCTTTGCCGTACACATTCATCAGGTACGGGCTTCCAAGGTAGACCGGCTTCCAAGGGAGATTCACGACGCGATTGCCGAGCGGATCGAATGTCAGAGCGGATTGTCCGCACCAATCCGGGAGCGTGCCCCCCATCGTGTCTGCCGTGAGATAATCGTAAGCGCCATAATTGATTCCTTGTTTCGCATCAAGCCATAGCATCGTGTCGCTATCGTCCGCGCTGTCGAGTAACTTGACGTTGCCGGGATTACGTTTGTCCTCGGAGCGATATTCTTTACCGTAACGACCGGGACGCGGAACGTTGTCGCCGTTCGTCAACTGCTTGAGCACACTGGTGCCGATGGGTTTGTCGAGTCGCACTTCGGCGGGACCGTTGCCGATACCGCGGATTTTCAGACTTCCCGTAACGCCGTTCATCGGTGCAAACGTGTCGTCGAACGTGTTGAAATCCGACGATTGCTGAGCTTCATTGCCGTGCACATTGACGTTGAGACGTCCATCCATATCGATGACGAGATACGAAACGAGCCGTTTGTACGTTTTATTCGTTTTCGGGTCGACGTAAATACCGAGTCCGGCGTCGATCCAAACACTGTCCGGAGTACCGTCGTTGTCATTGTCAACGTCCCACGGATGCGGAGTGCCCGACGGCGCCTTGATGTTCGTGTTGAAGTTGCTCAAATTCAATTTGGGATTGCTGCCGTCGAAATCCGGATGATCGTGCGGCGAAGGACGGAGCACCGTTTTTCTCACGGTCGCGGCGCTGGTCGTCATGACGCCCCACGGACGATGGAACGACGGAATGACGCCCGAGCCGCCGGCGATGGTTTTTCCACCGCCGAGCCACGCCAGGAACATGTGAAGATGGTCCGGGAACGTGTAATCCGAATTCATCATCACGAGACTCTTTTCGAGATAATTTCGGTATACGGGCTTGTTCGAGTTGGTGTCTGATCCCGGAGTGTTCGGTGCCAGGATATTCGGCCTCTGCGCCAAGATGAGTTTGGCGTTGTTATCCGAGTCGAGGTCGGTCTGCGTCAGTTGGGCGAACCCTGCCGAGGTCGACAGCGTCGTCGGCAATCCGGGGCCGGTACCGCTGAACGGCGCTCCGTTGATGACGTAAGTGCAATCGTCGAAATCCGCGTACTTGAATTCGCCGACCGGCGGCACGATGTAGACAAAACAATCCTGTTCGCCGGGAATAACTTTGAAAATGCGAAAACTTCGATTCAAAAGTTCCTTCGGTTTGTTCTGTCCTTGGGGAAGCGAAACGACGGTCAAAATGGAACCGGCCAGTTCCAAGGGAGCCGGATTATTGTTTTTCAACTTGTCCAAGGAAAGCTCGGAAGCATTGAACATCCACATCCCGGAGATTTTCGGCTTCGTTGAGAAATCGTAATCATTGGCCAAGCGTATTTTTCGATTGGTGTCATTGGCGGAGGGAAACGTCCCTTTCAACAAATCTTGTGTGACTCCGTTTCCGTCGACATAGGTCGGATGCCCGAAGATGTCTTCAAGGATACTGTACGGCCCGATGACGGACTGGAGTTTGTCGCCGACGAGCAGTTTCAGCAGCGCGGCGTCGGTATCCGTTTTACCGGAAACGATCGATTGCACATCGGAGGCCATCGGCTTGATTTTCGCCGCGGTTTCGGAGGCGCTTCGATAGAGCGTGACCACGGTCATAAAGGCGACGATGAGCATCGCGAACATCGCCATCAGGCCGAGGACCAACAAGAGCGTCACGCCACGTCGTCGGGGATTTCGATTTGTCGTCATGGTACACCTCGTATATCGGAAGGAGTTAGTTAGGGGTGAGCAAGTTTTCCGTTGAGCCCGTGAACCGAAGGTTCCGGCGTTGGATCGGATTCAATTTCAATACAGCGGCACGTTGCCGATCCTTGCGTGGTCCAACACGCCGTCCACGATGAACGCCCGGGGGGTTTTCGGATAATTAGCACCGGTGATGTGCACCGTTGACGGCAAGTCGCCAATGACGGTCACCTGCCGCTCGCTCGAACTTGTGTCGTAATGACTTCGGCTGACGATCTTACACCAACATCCATCGACGGTCGTGGAGGAAGTCTCCCATGTAACGAAAATCCACTTGGTATTTTCAACCGCCAAAGCCGAAGCGGTACCGTTTAACGTCAATTGCGCGCCGGAAAGCCGGCTCGCCCATCCCGAGATGTTGACCGTTCGTTCCTTGACCGCATCGCCCGCCGTTCGATTGAAACAGGCAAGCACGTCGATGGAAGCCGGAGGGACACTATTGAGGGCTGCCGTCGCACTTCCCAACCCGTCCGGCTTGAAGGTGAAAAACCATGTATATTTTCCACTGCTGACGTATTTCATCGCGGCGGATGTCGTTAACACGGTTCGTTTGTCTTCGGGAATCGTGTAGGAAAGATCATCCTGTCCCCGCATCGTTTCCTGCCATGCGGCCGGACGGGCCAACATACGGCCGACCTTGTAAATGTTGGTCGGATTTGTTGTTCCGACGTCGAACGGATCGACCATGACGATCGGCTGGCAGTTCAACGTTTTTGCACCCGTCGACGTATTATAAGTATAAACCTTGTCGGTGTCGAAGTTGCTGTTGACCGTTGCACCGTCATTCCATTTTTCCGGTTTGGCCAATTCCCGAACGAGAATTTCATTGACGGCTTCGCGCAACATGTTGGCGGCGTAGTCGGCGTTGTTCGCTTTGCCCACTTGGAACGCACCGAACGGAATCACCGCAAGCACGCCGAGCAGGCCGACGCCGATCACGAACGTCGACGCCAAGACTTCCATCAATGAAATGCCGCGTTTCAGCGAACAGTAAACAGTGAACAGGGAACAACGTCGCAAGCGAACGCCGTTCTCGTCGAAGATATCCTGTTTTTTCATAACGAACCTCATCCTCTATTCATTGTTCATTGTCCGCCGAGATTGACATAGTGTTCGGCAGCGAATTTTCGGGCGTTTTGAACATCGTTGGCGGTCGTCACCGGATACATTTCCGTGACGCGAACTTCGCCGGTTTTCGGGTTGAGCGTCACCCAAAAGCCGTTGCCGACCTGGATGTTGTTCTTGCCGTCTTCGTGACCGATGTCGATGCCGCGATCCCATTCGCCGATGCAAAAAAACGGGAACAGGTCGCGATTTTCGTGCTGTTGGTAAGCGGACCCGTTCCAGGTTCGATGCAACTCCCTGTCCAAGGTGCCGGACGGCGAAAACATGATGACGACGGGACCGGAACTCAAATTGTTGGTGTTGGGATTCGGGGCGGTATCGATAAATTCGGTGCCGGCCAACCCGAGTCCCGAATACTTCAAATCGACGACGGTTCCGCGCGGCATGACGATGGTGGGGGCCAAAACCGAACGCAAATTGGACGGCGTCAGCGTTTTGCGAATGATCTTGTAGGTGGCGTCGGTCAAACTGCCGGCGCCGGTGGCGGTCCAGTTGGTACCGCTGCCGGAAAGAGGGTAATACCGACCTTGAAAATTGAATTGAACAAGGTCGTTGTTGGAAATGCCGATATCCGACAAATTCGTTGTCGTACTGAAACCACCGCCGGCGGCGACGCTGACGATTTCACCCTCGGGACTGACGAACGGTTTCGGCAACTTGACAAGCCGCAAACGGAGGGCGAGGTTGGACTCGTTCCCTTCGGTGTAGCGTTCGAAGCTGACGCCGCACGACTGGCCGGACTCCATCGCCTTGACACGGGCTCGTTCCAGGGCCATGGCGACGGTACGGGCGCCGCCGGCGGTTTTTTGCGATTCGAGCATCGGCTTGAACATCGGCACGCTGATCGCGACCAGTGTTACGAGAATCGACACCGCGACCAATAGTTCGACCAGCGTCATGCCACGGCGGAGTGGATCGTGGATCGTGGATCGTGGATCGTGTCGCAAGCGACGAACATCCACCATGAAAAGAACTTGTTTTGTCATATCACACCTCATCATTTGTTCGTTTTCAACTCTCCACTCTCCACGATCAACTCTCCACGATCAAAACCCTCCCGACTGGCGGTGGTTGTGGATGTTGTCGTAATGGTTCAATGCGTTGTTTCTGTCGCAAACATGTCCCGCGCTACCGTGGGAGCCGGACGGATTGGTCGGCGAGTCGTAATCGCCGGGCATTCCCGTCGGTTGCGCCATTTGCATGTAAATCGGCGGAACTTTCTCGTCGCGGTCCGTGGCCGTCCAGGAAACGCAATTGGTGGCAGCACCGCCCGACGTCGGAGGAATCGGCGGCTCTTGGCCATTGATGTCGAATAGACCGTCCGGACCGGCTGAAATGATCAGCGGATACAAAAACCAACTGCGAGCAACATGTTTTTCGTCAAACGGATCGGGATGCGACTCATTTGCCTGAATGTAGGCCTTGGTTCGTTTTTCGACCGGAGTTGTCAACGTCGACCATTCCTTTGTTGAAATGGTTGCCCAATCCGTGGCTAAAACGGCGTTGGGACCGTTGGCCCAAAGCAGCGAATTGTCGGCGGAACCAACCCCGTAAACGAATCCGGCGTTACCCAATCGATTAGCGTCGGCAAGGATATTCGGTTGGCGGTCGCTTCCTTCGAATGCCGGAACCGTACGATAAAAACGGATGGGTCTTCCCCAAGCGTCGTGAAACTCCAAGAGACCGTTGCCGTCGAGATCGCCGATTTCCGCCCCGCGAAAGTTCTCCAACGCTTCCGGATTCAAATTCGCGATAATCAAATACAACAGCTCTGCCGCCGGATCGTTGAGAGGATTAGTTGACGAAAAGGCCGACGCACTGCGATAATAGGAAAGAACAGCGGGAGGGTCGATGGAATAGGCTTTCGAAGCCGCCACGTTCGTTTCGCGAATCGGAATCGGGAAACTTTTCGGGTCGGCCGCGATCCCGTTCGTATAGTTGACTTCCGCCCAACTTTGCGGCATTTCCATGCGCATGATGTCGCGAATGAAATGCAATTTGGCGATTGCCAAATCCGCATCGGTAACGGAACGATTGAGAGCGGTCGCCAATTTTTGTCGATTGATGGTGATTGCGTCGAATTTTTCCTCGTAACTTTCGAAGATCGTTTGAAGGGCGACGTCGAGCTTTTGGATCGTGCCGCGGGTTTTGACGATCTTCGCTTCTTCGTAGGAACCGGTCAGGGCGAACAACGAAATGCTCGCCAAAATCGTGATGATCACGATCACCGTCAACAGTTCGACAAGCGTAAAGGCTTTGTTGTGATTCATGGAATGATCTCCGTTAGCCGCGTCGGCCTCCGACGCGTTGAAATCGGTGTTGGCGTTTACTTCGGGGCAGGCGTGTCGGAAGCCGACGCGGCCAACGGACGCGTAACGGTAATATCGAACGTGGTTGCGCCGTTGACGGTACATTTCAAACCGGACGTTTCCGGCGACGTGAATTTCTCGTCGATGAGCGGCGTCGGCGGTTCGCCGTCTTTGGCGCTCGGCTCTTCGGCGCCGGTAATAGTTACGATATATTCCCCCTTTTGCGTGCCGTCGCCGGGTTTGTACGCGGCGAGAGTGTACTCGCCGTTTTCGTTCAGTGTACCGGAGGCCATGAACAACGGCTTTTGAAAGACGACGGTTCCCTTGGTGAGCGGCTTGCCGTCTTCTTTGAACGTCACCTTGCCGGTCACGCCGACCTGACCGCCGCAACCGACGAGAAACAACAATATAAGCAGCGTAAAGTATTTCATCTTGTAAGCCGCGTCGGCATCCGACGCGATTGAAGTGATGTTGACGTTTTCCCAAACGCCCGCGCGTCGGGAGCCGACGCGGCTAACGGTTGTTTACGGCAACGTCGCCTTGATCGTACCCTCGCCGAAGTTCACGATGTTGTCGAGGTCGAATTGGTCGAGGCCAGTTCCGTCGGAAAGATAGAGCGCCTTCCCATTGTCGTTGCAATTCGGATTGCCATTGACGTTTCTCCGTCCAAAGCATTCGTCCAAGCCGGGATGAATCAATTGATAGGTTTCGGGATTCCGCCACGCGGCCCGGACAATGTTCCAAGGAGGGTTCATGCTACCAGAATCGGCATAGGGCACAGCTACCCCGGGCTGAAACGACATCCTCGTACCATCGGCGACCATTCGAAAATTGAAAGCCGGAGTCCCCGCATAGATGCTGTTAAAGCATGTCAGTACTCTCGGATTTCCCGATTGACCACTGTAATTTGTCAGGTTGGCATAACCGCCGTCAGGCATCGCATAGGCCCTTTCTTGGCGAGACTTGTTAGATTGAAAATAGACAAGCGGACTGTCGTTCATCACGACTGCCGTACAAGCATGTCCGCTTCCATCTGCAGCGGTGTTATAATTGAAGATTGCCAGATTCTTTCCGAGCCTGAATTCCATGATCGGCGATTCGGTTTGTGTTCGCGGATATTTTGCGTTCGCGTGTTTACTAGGAGAACCAACATCGAAAGGATCTGCTGGATTGGCACTGAATCCTATCAAGTGAGTCAAAGGATGATATTCCGTCGTTGTTCCAGAGTTTAGCGTGATGGTCCAATTCGGATTGTTATTGTCGCCATTATTGTCCCAGTTGCCGCCGGTATTGACCGAGGTCCCACGCGTACCATCCGTATTGTTTGGCAATCCGCCAAGCCAAAACGGGATTGCTCCGAAACTGGCCCCATATGAAACCTTTTGGTAATTGGAACCGGGGCCGGGTGCGAAATCCCAACCCGCTTTTTTTCGAATCGCTTCGATAAAATAGGTATAGGCTTGTGTCGAAGTGGTTGCAGCAGCATAAGGAGCCACGGTCTGAACCGGCGTATATCTCGGCCACCGTTTTTTGATGTGTCGAACCACGGCTTCTTGATCGTTAAAATCCGGCGGATACTCTCCGTACTTCGTTTTGTACATTTCGAGGGCCATTTCGACTTGGTGCATCTCGATTTTGATGCGGGCGACCTTGACGTACTGGCGTGCCGCGACGGCCGCCTGCGTAATCAACGTCGCCAAGATGCCGATGATCGCGACGACCACCAATAATTCGACCAATGTAAACGCGCTTCTTTTGTGCATGATGTTTTTCTCCGTTAGCCGTGTCGGCCCCGACGTGCTAAAGTAATATTGACGTTTTTCCGACCTCCAGCGCGTCGGAAGCCGACGCGGCTCAAATATCAACCGCCGCCGCCGGACAAGGACGTGATCAATTTGATCAACGGCAAAAACAACGCAATCACGATGAAGCCGACCACGCCGCCGAGGAACATGATCAACAACGGTTCGATCATGCTCATCAAGGCGTCGGTCGCCACTTCCACTTCGTGGTCGTAGGTGTCCGCGATCTTGTACAACATCGTATCCAGTTCGCCGGTCTCTTCGCCGACGTCGACCATGTTCACCACCATATCGTCCATGATCCGCGTTCGCAGCTTCATCAGGTAGATCAACGGACCGGCGATCGGAATGAAAAAGAAGAAGTACAGCAGCGCCCCGAAGTGGAACGGCGGACACGAATGCATCTTCATCGGATTCGCAATCGTATCACCGTCTCGAATCGCCTCCAAAATCTTCTGGTACATCTCCTCGAACACCGCGTTGTCGCTCGTTTCCCGAGTGATGTGCAACGCCTCCAAAATCGGCACACCGCTCGTCACCAGGGTTCCCAAGGTCCGCGTCGTTCGAGCCACGGTCGTCTTTTCCACCAGGTTGCCGAAGACCGGCGCCTTCAGCATGAACATGTGCCATCCCTTCCGACCGTACTCGAAACTGGTCGTCAATTTGATCAACAACCATATTGTAAACGGAATCAATGGAAACAGAAACCAATATTTTACAGAATAACTGGAAATTGCCATTAAAACGACCGTCATCTGCGGCAATTCCGTATCGAAGTCCTTAAAAATCTTCTCGAACGACGGTACGATGAAAATCATGATCCCCGCCAGAATCAACAGCGCGAAGAAGACGACGCAGACCGGATACGTCATCGCCGACTTAATCTTTTGTTTCAAATTCTCGGACCGTTCGAGGAATTCCGCGAGACGTTGGAGAATTGTTTCCAATGCCCCGCCCGCCTCACCGGCCTTGATCATGTTCACATAAAGTCGGTTGTACGCCTTCGGACACTTCGACATCGCTTCCGAGAGGCTGGAGCCGCTCTCGATTTCGTTGGTCACGTCAATCAAACTGTTTCGCAAGGCTCCCGGCTTCGCCTGGTTCATCAGAATACTCAGGCTGCGCAAAATGGGAAGTCCGGCGTCCTGTAAAATCGAAAGCTGGCGGGTGAAAACCATCAACTGTTTCGATTTGACACGTCCGAACGAAAAGGTTTTGCCGTCGGCCCCTTTTTTGGCCCCTTGTTTCTTCCGTTCCTTGTAGATCGCGATTTTCGTCACATGGTATCCCATCTGACGAATAGTCGCCTGGGCTTCATCCTCGGTTGCGGCCTCGATGATGTCCTTGATCTCTTTGCCGGTCTTGTCGATCGCTTCGAATTTAAATTGTGGCATGACAGTGTCGCTGTTAGCGATGAATGTTAGCCGCGTCGGCCTCCGACGCGATGAATGCGATGAACGGGGGAAGCGCGTCGGGGGCCGACGCGGTTAACGGATATGCTTTCAATCGAGGACCGTTTCGCGGACCACTTCGTCGATGGTGGTGAGTCCGGCGTGGATTTTTTGGAGCCCGGCGTCGCGGAGCGTGATCATGCCGTTGCGGGAGGCGGCTTCCCGGAGTTCCGCGGCGGACGCTCCATGGACGATCAGGTCGCGGATCTCGTCGTTGATCAGCATGAACTCGTGGATCGCCGTGCGTCCCTTGTATCCGGTGTTGTTGCAGGTCACGCAACCGCGTCCCCGATAAAACATCTTGCCGGCGATGTCGTTCGGCGAGATTTCCAATTCGTACAGTTGGTCCGGCGTCGGCGTGTACTGTTCGCGGCAGTCCTGGCAGATTTTTCGTACCAATCGTTGCGCTAAAATCGCCTGGACGGTCGCCGTGATCAAAAACGGCGGAATGCCCATATCTTTCAACCGCGTAATCGTGCTCGGCGCGTCGTTCGTGTGAAGCGTGCTGAACACCAAGTGACCGGTGAGGGACGCCTGTACCGCGATTTCCGCCGTTTCACGGTCTCGAATCTCACCGACGAGGATGATGTCCGGGTCCTGCCGCAAAATCGAACGCAAACATTGGGCAAACGTGTTACCGATATCCGCGTCGATCGGCATCTGCACGATTCCGTCGATATCGTATTCGACCGGGTCTTCGGTCGTCATCAATTTATCGGTCACGGCGTTCAGTTCCGTCAGCGCGGCGTACAGCGTCGTCGTCTTGCCGGAACCGGTCGGCCCCGTCACCAAAACGATCCCGTTCGGTCGTTCGATCGCCTTCCGGAAATCGCGCAACAACATGGGGTCCATGCCGACGTTGTCGAGGTTCAGCATGACGACCGACTTGTCCAAAATTCGGCAGACGACGCTTTCGCCGAACAAGGTCGGGAGCACGCTGACCCGCAAGTCGATCGGGTGTCCGCCGACGGTCAACCGAATACGACCGTCCTGCGGCAAGCGGCGTTCGGCGATGTCGAGGTTCGCCATGACCTTGATCCGCGTCGTGATCGCCGACGCCAAGTGTCGCGGCGGCGGGACCATTTCGTACAGCGTGCCGTCCGCTTTGATCCGGATTTTGAATTCGTCTTCGAACGGCTCGAAGTGCAAGTCGCTCGCATGGTCTTTGATGCCGAGGAGGAACACCATGTTGAGCAATTTTCGTACAGGAGCGGATTCGCTGAGCGCCTCGATACTCGCCAGATCGATATCCCCTTTCGAATCCAGCAACCGGGCAGCTTCCTGCAACGCCTTGTCGTTCTCCATGTCGGCGATGAGCGACTCGACGCTTTCGATGTCCGAAGCGTAATACCGATCGAGCGCCTGCTTGATGTCGCGCGGCGTCGTGACCACGGCCCGGATGTTGAATCCGAGGAAGTTCCGCAGTTCGTCGAACACCATGATGTTCTGCGGCTCGCAGGTCGCGACGGTCAAAATATCGTTTCGAAAACTGACCGGGATCACCTTGTAGAGCTGTGCCATCGGCTCGGTGAGCTGCGAGAGCACTTCCGGCGGAATCGTCAGGTCGGCCAGACCGATGATCTGCAAGCCGAGCTGTTCCGCGAGCGAGGCGGCCAACTGTTCGTCGTTGAGGAAGCCCATCGAGATCGCGGTCTGACCGATCATCTCGTTGTGCCGCTGCTGGTGTTCCTCCAACAACAGTTCCAGTTGCTCTTCATCGATGTATCCGAGGTCGACGAAGACTTGTCCGATGCGACGTATGGCCATTGCGGGATGTTGGTGGTTAGGATGTTTCGTGAGCCGCGTCGGAGGCCGACGCGCTGATTTCAGGTTGATGCTTGCTCCAGCGCGTCGGAGGCCGACGCGGCTCACGAGTGTTATCGTTTTTCGATGCCCATGGCGTTCGTCAAACGGTCGAGGGCTTCGACCACTTCGATGGGGAACATCACGACGGTGTTCGACTGTCCGGCGCCGAGGCCGTCGATCGTTTGCAAGGTTCGCAGTTTCATCGCGCCGGAGGTCGTCGCCATGATTTCCGCCGCCGCCGCGAGGTTCGAGGCCGCGATCTTGTCCCCTTCCGATTTCGTAATGTTCGCCCGCTTTTCCCGTTCGGCGGCTGCCTGCCGCGACATGATCCGTTTCAAATCGTCCGGCATTTCGATATCTTGTAACCGAATCGAGTCGAGATGGAGTCCCCAACCTTTGATCCGTTCTTCGACCACTTCGGCGACCCGTTGCTGAATCTGTTCCCGTTCCGACAACAGTTCGTCCAGCGTCAGGGCTCCGACCACGTCCCGAAGCGTCGCCTGGGCGTACTGCGCGACGGCGAACCGATAATTTTGCACGGAAAGGACCGCTTTCTCCGCTTCCTTCACCATGAAGTACAGCACGCCGTCGACCGACGCCGGAACATTGTCCTTCGTAATCACCTGCTGCGACGGAATGTTCAACGTCAGGAGCCGCGTATCGACGAACTGGATGCTGTCGATGAACGGCACGACATACACGATTCCCGGTCCGCGAACCCCTCGAAATTTTCCGAGCCGCAACAAAATTCCCCGTTCCCATTGGGCCGCAACCCGCACGCCGGAAACGATCAAGCTCCACAACGCCGCAATCACACCGAACAACACGACCGCCTTGACGATCTGCGTTACAACGGCAGTCGGCATGTTATTCGGATCGAACCGGCTCCATTCAACCATCGTCGCAGCCAAAGCAACGGCCAATGGAATCAAGACGATTCCGTTGAGCATTGTCCGCACCGGTCGGCCCAGCGACGAATGGTTCGACGATTCCGTTGCGGTTCTTTGCGTTTCGGCTGTCATGGTGATTCTCCGATTGAAATTTCGTCATCGAAACGCGCTGCGCGGCTAAAACGCAAGCGTTAAGCAATTTTTAGACGTATTTGATCTTCGGATTTCGTTTCGGTTGTTCTTCGGCCTCGCCGGTTTCGCCCATTTCATCGTCTTCGAGAGAAACATCGCCGGCTTCCCAACGGGCGATCTTCGCGGCGAGCGGGTCCGGCATGTTCGACTTCGTGATGACGTCTTCCTTGGAAACGATTTTATCCTTCCACAGCTTGAACAGGTGGTCGTCCAAAAGTTGCATTCCCAATTTGTGCCCCGTCTGAATCGACGACGTGATACGGAACGTCTTGTTTTCCCGAATCAGGTTCGCGATCGCACTGGTCACGACGAGCATTTCGTAAGCGGCGACGCGGCCGCCGGAAATTCGCGGCAGAAGTTGCTGCGCCAAAATTCCGATGATCGACGTCGAAAGCTGCGTTCGAATCTGATCCTGTTGGTTCGTCGGGAACACGTCGATAATACGGTTGATCGTTCCCGCCGCACTGGACGTGTGAAGCGTGCCGAACACGATGTGCCCCGTTTCCGCCGCGGTGATCGCCGCTTCGATCGTTTCCAAGTCTCGCAATTCGCCGACGAGAATCACGTCCGGGTCCTGACGCAACGCCCGGCGAATCGCTTCGGCGAACGTCGGCACGTCGACGCCGACTTCACGTTGGTTGACCGTCGACTTTTTATGGTAATGGTAAAACTCGATCGGGTCTTCGATCGTAATAATATGGTGGTCGACGTTCTCGTTCAGGTAATCGATACAAGCCGCCAAGGTCGTCGACTTACCGGAACCGGTCGGTCCCGTGACGAGCACCAGCCCGCGCGGACGCAAAATCAAGTCCTGCATCACCGGCGGCGTGTTGAGCTGCGACATGCTGAGCAGCTTGTTCGGAATCTGCCGAAGTACCATCCCGGTGTTGCCGCGTTGCTTGAAAATCGAGACGCGGAAACGGGCCTTGTCGCCGAATGCGAACCCGAAGTCGGCGCTGCCGGTCTGCTGCAATTCCTGTTGGCAGCGTTCCGGCGTGATGCTTTTCATCAACGAAACGGTGTCCGGCGGTTCGAGCACCTTCGTTTCGAGCTTCACCAATCGGCCGTGCAAACGGAGCACCGGCGGTTGGCCGACCGCGATGTGAAGGTCGCTCGCCCCACGAACGTAAACCGTCTCCAATAATTTGTCGACTAAAATCGTGCTCATAGTTTATGACGTGCTGTGCAAAAGTTCAGCCCTCGATTTTCAAGACGCAGCGGAGCGGAGTCGCATAAATCGAGGAATTGCGCATGTTGAGGTTGCGAACCGGATCAAGTATTTCGCGTATCGTAAAAAGCGGCTCACCGTCCGCTTTCTGTGGGAATTGTTTACCGAACAGGGAAAAAACTCAAGAAAATTTCGAAAATGAGCCGCATCGGCCTCCAACGGGCTCAACTCCAAGCGCCGGAGTTCGCACAGTTAACGATGATTTATTCTTCCTGTCGGGCGACACGCATGACCTCTTCAACCGTGGTCAGACCGCGAAGAACTTTTCGGATTCCATCGTTATAAAGAGTACTCATCCCCTCGCTTCTTCCTGCCTTGCGGATTTCGACGGTACTTGCCTGTTTGAATGTCAATTCCCTGATTTTCGGCGTCATCATCAGGAGTTCGAAGATCGCCATTCGACCACGGTACCCGGATTTATTGCAGTTTCCGCAACCTCGGCCTTTCATGAACGTTGCCTTGTTTGCCTGTTCCGGAGTGATTCCGGCTTCACGAAGCTCAAGTTCAGAAGGAACGTAAGGTTTCTTGCATTTGCCGCAAATCGTCCTGACCAAGCGTTGCGCCATGATCCCGATAACCGAGCTGGAGACGAGATAAGGGGGAACCCCCATGTCGACAAGACGTGTAATGGCACCGGGCGCATCGTTCGTGTGGAGCGTACTAAAGACCAAGTGTCCTGTCAAAGACGCCTGGATACCCATCTGGGCGGTTTCCAGGTCTCGCATTTCGCCGACGAGAATAATATTCGGTGCCTGACGCAACATCGCGCGGATGACACGGGCAAAATCAAGGCCGATCGAGTGCTTTATTTCGACCTGATTGATCCCCGGCAGGTAATACTCGACCGGGTCTTCCGCCGTGATAATCTTCCGTGTCGGAGTGTTCAATTCATTCAGAGCGGCGTAGAGCGATGTCGTTTTTCCGGAACCGGTTGGACCGGTGACGAGGATAATGCCGTTGGGGCGACGAATCAATGAGCCGAATTTTTTATAGTCGGATTCCGCGAAACCGAGCTGCGTCAGGCTGACTCGAATATTATCTTTGTCGAGAATACGCATCACGACCGACTGGCCGTGGTTGGTCGGGATGACGCTGACACGGAGATCCAATTCCTTATCAAGTAAGGAAAGTTTAATTCGGCCGTCCTGAGTTCGACGGCGTTCGGCGATGTCAAGGCGGGAGAGAATTTTAAAACGGGAGAGAACGGAACCCTGGAGACGTTTCGGAATCGTGTCCCGTTCGACCAAAATTCCGTCGATCCGATACCGGACCCGTACCCGGTCCTCGAACGGCTCGATATGGATGTCCGACGCCCGAAGCTGGACCGCTTCCTCAATAATCAGATTGGTAAGCCGAACGATCGGAGCGTCGCTGTCAGCCGCACCGGCCATGTCCGACCCCATTCCTTCGGTTACCGTGAAATCGATCTGCGTGTTGACCGTCATTTCCTGAATGAGCGAGTCGGCGCTTTCGCCGATCGATTGGCCGTAATGCCGGTTGACCGCTTCTTGAATGGCTTCACGCGGGGCGAGAACCGGCTCAATCGGACGGTTCAGAATGAAGCGAAGTTTGTCAAATGTTTCGATATCATTCGGATCGCTGACGACGACGCGGAGCGTCTCGCCGTCGACTTGATACGGTAGGATCGCGTTTTCACGGGCAACGGATTCCGGAACGAGTTCGATGACCGCCGGCGGAATGACGACCCCGGTAAGGCTCACATATTCCCGCCCGTACTCCTCGGCAATCGCTTGGGTCAGCTCTTCGCTGCCAACGTATCCGAGTCGAAGAATCGCTTCTCGAACCCGAAGTCCCGCCGACTGGGCGAGTTCCTGGGCCTCCGAAAGTTGAGAAGCGCTGAGAAGTCCTTTTCGTTGAAGAATGACGAGATAGTTCGCTTTTTTGGCCATGAAAATTGTGGGGCGATTGGACGAAAAACCATCGAAGTACGATGCAAAGCCGGAAAACTACCGTTCCAAGTACCGTTCCTGCGCGTATTCTATCTCGAAAATACGCAATTCGCAAGAGTTTCGATAAAAAACGAGTGTCCGAACAGAAGGTTCGCTAACGAGTTTGAAGAATTTGCCGTTTGGCAGAATGTATTACTAACGTCTGGGATCGTGAAGTTTTTTCACGATCGGCGCCGGCAGGATCGGGAGCGGAGCGACCATCCTGTGGGTTTTCACGACGAGCGGAAGCTCGGTTGACGGCCCCGCCGGGCCGGGTTTGGCGCATAAAAAACCGTCCGACGAACAATCGTTCGTCGGGCGGCTCGATATTTCCGTTGGGTCATTCGATTAACGGAAGATGTCGACAATCTTCTCCAACAAGGAGGGCTTTCTTGGCGGCTGGCCGACGACCACGACCTGCGGTTGCGGAGCCGGAGTGCAATGGTGATCGATATGCATCGCCTGGATCGGAGCGGGCTTCGGCGCGGTCACGGTCGGATAATGATGAGCCGGTGCCGGGTGGGAAGCGTGATGCTGCGGTGTCTGAAAGTTCCGCGGTTGATTGTGTGACGGAAATTGCGCCATGCCGTGTTGCGGCATCGGCGACGGCTTCGCTTGCGGCATGGGAGCGGGCTTGGATGGTCGATTGGTGGCAAAGGGAGAAGCCGGTTGCGCCATCGTTCGGTTCGGTTCCGGTCGGCGGTTGGCATCGAAGCCCTGAGCGTTGACCGTTGCGGCGAAGGCAATCAAAAGGGCGGCGAAAGTTGTTCCCAAAAGCGTCGTGCGGGTCATGTTGAGCGTCATCGTACACCTCCGTTTGTTGATGTTTCCTTGGGGGAAATGTGGTTTGTTTTCGTTCACCGGGCCGCTCGTTTCAGCGTCACCCACCGGGTATATGGCAGACGAAGGCGGCATTGCGACAAAAAACAAAGCAAAGCGGAAATTATTGGACAATGGTTTGTGCCGTCGAAAATTCGACACAATCGTCGTTTACCCTGGCGCAGGCACGGACACTTCGATGTTCCGGCTCAACGGGCAACCCGCAACATTTGCTTTGCGGTGTACAACAATAGAAACGGAATCGAATGTCACGGAAAGGATGATGGACGGAAAGGACGGCAACGACACATTCTTGCGACGCTGCCGTAATCTGGTATCATTGAACCGAGATCTTCCATTAATCACCATTTCGGAGCACCTTCCATGAAGAATTTTCGTTATTGCAATCCGGTTGAAATCGTTTTCGGCAAAGGCCAAATCGCCACGCTTCCCGAACTGATCCCCGCCGACGTCACCGTGATGATCACCTTCGGCGGCGGCTCGATCAAGAAGAACGGCGTTTACGATCAAGTGATGAAAGCGCTCGCCGGTCGCAAGGTCGTCGAATTCGGCGGCATCGAACCGAACCCCCGTTACGAAACGCTGATGAAAGCGGTTGCGGAGGTCAAGCAAAAGAACGTCGGCTTCCTGCTGGCGGTCGGCGGCGGCTCGGTGCTGGACGGCACGAAATTCATCGCCGCGGCGGCCAAATTCGAGGGAGCGGAACCATGGGACATCCTCGACAAAGGGGCCGAAGTCAAGGAGACCGTTCCGCTGGCGACCGTGATCACGCTTCCGGCAACCGGCTCGGAGTCGAACGCGCTGGCCGTGATTTCACGCGAATCGACGCAAGAGAAGCTCATGTTCGCCACGCCGAAAGTGTTTCCGAAATTCGCCGTGATCGATCCGGAAACGAATTTCTCGCTCCCCATGATCCAAGTGTCCAACGGTATCGTCGACACGTTTGTACACGTCAGCGAACTTTACATGACCTATCCGCAAAACGCGCCGCTGCAAGACGGTATGGCCGAGTCGATTTACCGCGTGCTGGTCGACGAAGGGCCGAAGGTTTTCAAGGATCCGAAGAATTACGATATTCGTGCCAACCTCTGTTGGGCCGCGACCTGGGGCTTGAATTGGTGGATCGCTCAAGGAGTCGTCGAAGACTGGACGACCCATGTGATCGGTCACGAAGTCACGGCGTTCACCGGCACGGACCACGCTCAAACGCTGGCCCTGCTGCTCCCGGCCGTTTGGAAACATCAGCGCAACGAAAAAGGGGACAAGCTCGTCCAGTTCGGCAAGCGCGTCTTCGGTCTGACCGAAACGGATCGTGAGAAAATGATCGACCAAGTGATCGAACGGACGAAAGCGTTCTTCCGCGAAGTCGGTATCGACGCCTCGAAAAAGGCTTACGGCGTGACCGACGAGGTGTGCAAGAAGATCGTCGACGTCTTTACGCAGCGTAACGCCAAGCTCGGCGAACACGGTAAGATCGGCCCGAAGGAGGTGGTCGAGATTTTTGCGTTGTGCGATTGATTACCTCAACATTTCGGGACCGCAGGTCCCGGCTCTTAATAAAGAGGCTAAGATGACCAATATTATTTGTACCTATCCCGGTGACGGGAAGACATTGCTGAAGCATTCCGACAACGGGGCCGTGATCGAAACCGATCTGCCGAAGAAAGTCGGTGGCGAAGGGCGTTTGTTCTGTCCCGGCGACCTGTTTGCCGGTTCGGTGGCGGCGTGCCTGTTGGCGACGATGGGCGAAATGGCGAAGCATCGCGGCAAGTCGCTCGGTTCGACGACCATCACGGTCAACGCGGAGTTTTCCGGCAAACCGGAGCATGTGACGAAAATCACGCTGAACGTCGTTTTCGACGATTCGATCGACGAAACCGACCGCAAGAAATATCTTGCCGCGTTGAACGCCTGTCCGGTGCGCAACAGCATCGACAAGGATATCGACGTCGTCGTCACGGCATAAGCCAAAACCGCAAGCTCGGCGAAGGGAGGCTCTTCGTCGAGCTTGCGGTGTGAGCGCCGGAACCTTCGGTTCGCGGGCTGAACATCGATTCAATCTATTTAATCATTTCGGTCAGGCCGCCGAATCCGAGGGACGAGTCGTCGAGATTGATCGGCAACCCTTTGCTCTTGCGTGCGGCGAGTTTGCCCTCCATGGGAAGCGTTCGTTCTTTCGACGACGTCCCTTCCGATTTCGCCGGTCCTTTCGGATCCAGCGACCGCTTGGTTCCACCGGGTGGGGCGTCCTTTCCTTCGGCGATCGCATCGTAAATTTCCTGGCGGTGCACCGAAACGTTCGGCGGCGCCTGGATGCCGAGCCGAACCCGATCGCCGCGAATGTCGACGACCGTCACAATCACGTCGTCGCCGATATAAATACTCTCGTCTCGATAGCGGGACAAAACCAACATGTTGACCTCCGTTTCCCTAAATGTTTGGTGATAATGATGTTCCGAAAAGTCGGCCGGTTCGGTGGATGCCGTGTCGGGGAAACAAAAGCCTCGCCTCCGTCCGCTTCCGCCGATGTCCGACAATCGCTGAGCGAGCGTTGCCGTTCCACCAACGGAAAAGTTCAACCGTTTTCAGTATTCCTTGCATCGACACGCCGATTCACTCCATTGAAAAAAACGTTGAAGAGGCGTAAAGATGGAACAATAGGAAGATCAGGACGAATCCGTGTATCGCGTTGCAACTCGACGGAGAATCCTTATAATCGATTACGAACCTGGTTCGAAAAAGGTCGCTTTCCTGCCGCACAAACGTCCATGAATCTCCATTGCGTTCGGATCCTATCGATTGTGTTTCTTTTAACGCTGAGCGTTGCCGTCGTTGCGGAAGAAACCATTCAAAACGAAAAGTCGGAACAACCGCTCTATCTCGGCTTACCGTTCAATCGATTGAAGCTGACATCCCATTACAACGGGGCGTCGTTCGACGTTCGGCCGATCGAATTCGAGGAAGGCCGCCGTCCGACGCCGCTGCCGCAAAGCGGAGAGCTGACCGTTTCCTTTCTTGACAATCCGCTCAAGCAATACACGGTCAAATGGATTTTCGTCGAGTCGGTCGAACTCTTTTCCGAGCTTGTTTTCAAGGAGTTTCGAAAACGCCTGGACGCCTTCGTCGACGAAGTTCGGGCCGGACGTCCGGACGATGAATCGTGGAAAGCCCTGGCCGGGAAGCTGGAACAGCTCTTCGACTACCTGTTGTTTCTGGAGGATTTCAAGGACGAACTGCCGAACTTGAAAGCGGCGTACTGCAAATTCCTCTTCGAAGAAGCGGTCTATCGGATTAAATCCGGCGACTCCGCAACCGGCTTGAGTCGATTCGAAGCCGTTTATGGGGAAAACAAGGATTATCCGGGACTTTCCAAAGCGTGGGGAAGCGCTCTGGATATCGTCCTTGCCGAAAAGACCCAAGCCGACGACTATATCAAGGCGAAACAGCTCTTGTCCCGATTTCGTACGATTTATCCCGACCATTCGGTCGTTCGACAATGGGAAGAACGGATCCAACTTGCCGCCAAAGGATATTGGGAGCGTTCGAAAAAAGCGTTCGCCGACAACGATTTCCTCGACGCGCATCTTTTTGAAGAGGAATCCCGCAAAGTCGCCGTCCATCCCGACGAACTCGGCGATTGGAACAAGGAATTGCAAACGAAAGCGCCGCGGATCAACGTCGCCGTCCAGGAGCCGTCCGATACCGCTCTTCTTCCCGATTGGGGGACCGTCCGCCGAACCCGCCTGACGCAACGAATGTTGAGCGAATATCTCCATCCGAGCATCGAAGGGGGCGTTTACGAAACACCGCTGGGAACACTGGAAAAGTCGGAACGGAATCGGTTTCTCCGCTGGAAGATCACGCCGAACCTCCACTGGGCCGGTCGCTCCGGAACGCTGGACGTCTTCGCCGTCGCCGACGCCCTGCTCGGATCCGAGGCGTCGAACCACGGCGACAACGGACGGGATACGGTTTGGAACGAAACGCTCCAATCGCTGGACATGATCTCCCCGACCGAGTTGGCGATCCGATTGAAACGACAATATCTTCTTCCGGAAGCGCTCTTCACGGTTCCGGTGTTTCCGTCGAATCGATTCGCCGTCCCCGCAGACGCTTCCGCAACCGACGTTGAGCAATCGTTCAATGGTCCGTTCCTTCCGCGGCCGCTCCCGCCGGACAAAAACGAGCCGTTTCCTCGAAGAGGGTTTCAAATCAATCCGAATCTCGTTTCCAGCTCGTCGGTGATGCCGAAAGTCGTCGTCGAATATGTCGCCAACCGCTCCGAGGAGGCAATGGAACTACTCCTTTCCGGCAAAGTCGACGCCATCGACCGCATCGCACCGTGGGAACTCCAAAAACTGCAAGGAAACGCCAAGCTGATAACGGGAAAGTATGCAATTCCGACGATCTGTTTTCTCGTTCCGAACCTTCACAAACCGTTGCCGTCGAGCCGAACCTTCCGCCGGGCGCTGCTGTACGGCCTGAATCGGGAGAAAATGCTCGAAAAGATCGTTTCGGAAGGGGTCGAGACGACCATTCTGAGCGGACCGTTCCTCAAAGGAGCGTCGCTCGGCGATCCGCTCGGCTACGCTTACGATTCCATGATCGTGCCGCGACCTTACGAGCCGAAGCTCGCCATTGCGCTTTCCCTGTTGGCGTTCGGACAGATCAGGGACAGCGAACCCGATCCCGACAAGTATTCGGAAAAGATTCCGGAACTCGTCCTTGCCCGACCACCGCGGGAAACCGCCGGGTTCGTCGCCTTGATGATCCGACGGCAATGGGAAGCGATCGGCGTGCCGGTGCGGGAAGTCGAATACGGTCCGGACGAAAAAATCGGCCAGGGAACGGAGGTCGATTTTTGGTACGTCGAACGGACCGTCAAGGAACCGCTTATCGACGCCGAACGGATTTTGGGCCGCACCGGCCTGCTCGGCGGCGGAAGCTCTTACATGGAACTTGCGCTGGAACGGCTGCGTCGAGCGGAAGACTGGCCGACCGCCTCCAAACGGTTGCAGGAAATCCATCGACTCTGTTTCGAGGAGACGACCGTTCTTCCGCTTTGGCAGATTTCGGAACACTTCGTTCATCGGACCGGCATCGTCGGAATCCGTGTCGAGCCGCCGATACTGAATCTCTATCAGAACGTCGAAAACTGGGACGTTTTGAAATGAACGCCGTTGACCGCACTCTTTTTCGCCGGCGTCCTTCGAGCAAGTCGGTCATGCTTCGTCTTCTTCATCGATCGGCGGCAATAGCGGCAGGAAGAGATCGTCGAGGTTTCTCACCAGTCGATTCGGAATGATCGGTCGTGCAAGCCAATGTGATTCCGAGGCGAGCGCGGTCTGCAAAAACTCCGAGCGGACATATTTGTAACGTCCGACGACTTGGCCGTCCTCTTCGTGCTTGATATAAAGCCCTTCCATCGTCGGTGAGGGGTCGGTTTCACGCCAAGCCGTGTCGACGTCCAAGCCTTCGGCTTCGCAGTAGCGAGCGATCTCGGCAAGGTGATCCGTCCCGATGAAAAGAGAATGTCCGATCAGCGAAACGAGTTCCTTCGGGTTGGAAAACGCCGTCGATTTCAAAACACGCACCGACTCCACGGGAAGCGGCGCCAACAGTTGCCGGCGCGACGGCGTATCGAGAAAGCGACCGGTCTGGCGGTCGAGGATGTCGAATTCGAGAAAGTAGTGCGGCAGGCGGTCGTAAAAAACGGTGTGTTTTGCGTACACCCATTCGCCATACATGATGTACCGGTCGCCGAGGACGCTGAAAAACGCCTGCTGGTGCGTCGCGGCCCATTGTTTGAAGAGGTTGAAATGCTTCTCCCGCACGCCGCCGGTCAGGTAGTGGCCGCGACTTTGGAGCAGCAAGATGCCGTGCTTGTCGAAGGAAACCGCGCTGTTCGCTCCATCGACCTTTTCTTCGACGACCAGCGGCAAGCCCTTGATTTCCCCGAACGAAACGGCGGCGATATCTTCGTCCCCCGCTTGGAGTCGCGAGCCTTCGATGTGTTGGGTTCTCGGGTATTTTTTGAGGGGCGGCGCCATCATTATTGAAACGATAACAAATCGGGACGAATATTACTGCACTGTCAGAATACAAGCATACACGGCGTTCGGTTCGAAAACGTCGATGGTTTCGTCGGGCTCATATTCATGGCCGTCATAAAAGATCGTCCACGGAGTTCCTGTACTGTCGATTTTCTTCCCTTTGCACCAGACGGAAATCACCCACCGTTTTTTTTGGGAGAGATAGGCTCTCTTCTTTTTCATGATCGGACGCTTCATCCAATTATGGCAGGGGTTGAGAATGATTCTCACCTCTTTGGGGATGGCTTCGCGCAAATGGAAGACGTCGAAATTCTCCCGGACCTTCTTGACGACATTGGATTCGCCGCAAATCAACACGCCGCAATTTCCAAGGAAACGCTCCGGCATCTCGTCTTGGACGAACGCACGGACATCATCTGTTTTTTGGCCCCTCAGCGTCGTAAACCGCTGCTTGAGCCGGTATTCCTTCCAAGCGGAAGGCGTACGGTAATAGACGACAAAGTCTTGAGGTTTCCTTCCGGTAATCCTGCTTTCGACAAATGTTTCCACGAAAACGGCCTTGATGTTCTTCAACCCCTTCAAGACTTCGCGCGGATCATATCCGGGTTTCAAGCTGAGCAATGAAAACAGGACGGCATCGCATCCTTTTTTGTCCAGCAATTGCAAAACCTCCGGCAGCGAAGCTTTGAAATCCTTGGTTTTGTTGTAATCCCGTGCAACGATCCCGAGTTTGCGAATATTGAGTGAGGGACGCTTTTGATTTTCAACCTTGCATTCCCGGCTCTTGGGACCGTGCGTCGGGGACGGCATTGTTTTTACTCCTTGATGTTTGCTCAAGATGTTGTCAAGCATTTTAACGTTCGCCGTTTTCCAGTCGACATCTCCGGCTTTAATGCGGAGAAGCGTCCATCCGTGACGAAACGCC
Organism: Thermoguttaceae bacterium; assembly: GCA_031549705.1. Classification (GTDB taxonomy): domain Bacteria; phylum Planctomycetota; class Planctomycetia; order Pirellulales; family Thermoguttaceae; genus WRKP01. The sequence goes on along the minus strand of JAVBPI010000031.1, from coordinate 11,553 downwards.
TCGATATCGCGCACCGAATCGTAAAACGCCCGTTGCTCGTCACGATAGGTCGGGTCGTTGTCATGGGCGTCGATTTTGTCACAGTATTCCATCCAATCCGACGAAGAATACGGCAAAACGACATCCGGCGGATAATGTCGCAAGGCGATTTTGCGCGGGGCGGTAAAGTGCTGCTTCTCGTCATATTCGATGATGAGCTTGCGTCCCTCGACGACGAAATCGCAAGACAATTTTGCGTCGCAGGGTCTCACGGTGCAAAAGCCGGTCCGACCGCGATGCCCACATAGGGATTTGACGATTTTTCGGTAATCGATCGGGAAATCCGATACCGCCGAACAGTTCGAGGGTGCAAGGAGCCAATCGAATTTTCGTTCTTTTACCACTTGTCCGAACCGTTTTCGTAACAGAGCGAACAAGGCGACTTTTTGCGGATCGGCGGTCTTCTTTTTTCCAGGCATGATGAGTTTCCTGTCGGTTCAATGATGGTGTTGCAGAGGAATCAAACGGCGCCGTCAAGTGTCGTTTGCCAACCATTGGCGATATCGTTCGAGAACATTCCAGTTGTTTTCGATAAACGGCTGGTGAAGATACCTGCCCCGCATCGGCGGAATAAAGACTTCGTGGAACTTTTGTCGGGCCGCCGACGGTGAAAGGCCGGCGTGGACGAAATAAGTGGCAACGACAGCCCCTGTCCGATCGTAACCGCCTTTGCAATGAACATAGATTTTTGTGCCGACTTTTTCCGATTCGTCAATGAGGGCGTGGATCTCTTTCAATGCGGAAAACTCGGGACAAGTGTTATCGACCGTCGGAAAATGGAGGCGAGCGCAAGTCGTCGGCAGGTACCCGGCGTATTGAATCAGCGGTTCTTGGGTCAAGTCGATTATCGTGACAATTCCGAAGTCGACGAGACGTTTCAATTTGGGGATGCCGTCTTCGGTCCGTTTTTCAAACGGATACTCTCCGGCGTAAAAAACGTCCGTGACTTTGTACGAAAATTTGAAGGGGAGTTCCGATGGCATTGTTCGATTCCGGGCTGGAAGATGAATTATCGTTTTGAAATCTTATCCGTCAATATGTCTATCGGCAATATACACCATTTTCATGCGAGTGTCCAATCGTGGATGACGGATCCTGTCAGGCCTGCCGAGGTTTTTGAAAAATTCCGCTTCTTTCATCGAATTGTCGGTTGAAGTACGGCTCCGCGTCATTAGCGGCCGACGCAGGAGAACGCTGAATTCCGTGGGGCCACGGGGCGATCGGAGAAATCGTTCGAAAACAGGAACTTGCGATCCTTCAAGACGGTGGAGCGGAAGCCGTTCCTGATGATTCAGGTCCTCTCGTTACTTCTCTCGTACCAATCCTCGATCAGCCGAAGGATGGCTTGCGGATTGATCGGCTTGCTGCTATAAGCGTCCATGCCGGCGTCGAGGCATTTTTGGACGTCTTCCTTCGTCGCATTGGCCGTCAGCGCGATGATCGGGATACGCTTTTTCCCTTGCTCCCGCTCCCATTTCCGGATCAGGTCGGTTGCTTCATAGCCGTCCATATCCGGCATCTGGCAGTCCATCAGCACGATATCGTAACTGTTTTTCCGGACCGCGTCGCAGGCTTCGCATCCGTTGTTGGCAATGTCGCTGTCGAATCCGGACTCGGCCAACAGGTTTTTCGCGACGATTTGATTGACCCGGTTGTCCTCGACGATAAGAACCCGGATTTTGCCCGCGAAAACAGAACGTCGATATGTCGGCCCAAGCTGCACCGGTTTGGGCCGCTTGCTGTGGCGGACAGGCTTTCGGGCGTCCGGGGCGTTCGGATTGTAAATGCCGGAATCGATCTTTTTTCTCGTGTCGGCATCGAAGAGCTGATTCATCACCGCGTCGAACAGGGCGGAGGTGTAAACCGGTTTACTGATCGTTTCCGTACCGCTTTGATGCAAAAAGTCCGGGTCGATCTCCTCGGCCAACGAACGCAGCAGAACCATCGGGGGGATTTCGACGCTCTCTTTTTCCTCCCATGCAACCAATTGGCGGCACAAGGAGAAGCCGTCCCCGTCGGCCAAGGTGTTGTCGACGACCAGCAGTTCGAAGGGGTCGGAACTTTTCGCCGCTTCCGTCAAAAGGCGCATCGCTTCCGTTCCCCGGTCGCAGGTTTCGCAGCGCATCTGCCAATTGGCCAATTGGGTCTGCAGCGTCTCCCGTTGGATGTCGCTGTCGTCGACGATGAGCACGCGGCGCCCTTTGACTTCGAAGGCCCGACCGATCTCCTTGTGCGAAATCGCGGCACAAAAATCGCCGTCGGCGTGGGGACAGTTTTCGTGCTTCGCTTTCGCGTGCCGTTCCAGATCGTTCCGAATGCAGGCGACGACGGTGGGATCGCATGTGAAAGGAACGCTAAACCAAAACGTGGAGCCGTGCCCCTCTTCGCTTTCGACGCCGATCTCGCCCCCCATCAGGTGGACCAGTTTCATGGAAATCGCCAACCCGAGGCCGGTTCCACCGTAAATACGCGCCGACGAAGCGTCCGTCTGGGAAAAAGCTTTGAACAAGCGGTCCATGCGGTCCTTGGCAATGCCGATGCCCGTGTCTTTGACGCTGAACCGGATCGTGATGTTGTCGTCGCCGAGCGCGTCGATCACCACGCCGATCCGCACCCCGCCGCGTTCGGTGAACTTGACCGCGTTACCGACCAAATTCAAGAGGATTTGACGGATGCGACCGGAATCCCCCTGAACGATGCGCGGCAAGTTGCGGCAGAAGGAAACGCCGAGCTCCAAACCCTTTCCGGCAGCCCGCGAACCCAGGATTCCCAGCACGGATTCCACGTTCGCGGGGAGATCGAAGGGCTCCGAATCCACGTCCAATTTGCCCGCTTCGATTTTCGAGAAATCGAGAATGTCGTTGATCAAAAACAGGAGCGACGTGCCGGAATCGTTGACCAGCCGGGCGTATTCGTGCTGTTTGGCATTCAATTCCGTTCCGAGCAACAGGTCGGACAAACCGATCACGCCGTTCAGCGGCGTCCGGATTTCGTGCGACATGTGGGCGAGGAACTCGCTTTTCGCCTTGTTCGCGCTCTCCGCTTCGTTTCTGGCGATTTCCAGATTCTCGGCATAGCGTTTTCGTTCTTCTTCCTTTTTCTTCAGCTCGCGCAAATCCCGGGCGTAACCGACGACGATGTGGCGGCTCCCCCGTTCGGCACGCACCAAGGTGATTTCGACGGGAATCGATCGGCCTTCGCGGTCGATTTGCACCCATTCAAAGCAGTGGTAGCCCGTTTCGAAGGCTTTCATCAAGTTCGTCCGTGCCGCCTCGCGGGAGAGTTGACCGTCGGGTTGATACTCGGGGGACAGTTCGTAAAAATGTTTCAAAAATTCTTTCTTGTCGTCGAATCCCATCAATTTGGCCGCCGCGAGATTGCAATCGATGCAGTCGAAATCATCGCTCCAAAAATTACAGGCGAACGGAGCGGAATCCAGCATGATTTGTGTTCGCTCGCTCACCTCTTCCAGGGCGAGGCGGGTTTCGCGGAGTTCCCGGGTCCGCTCCTCGACCATGACTTCCAATTTGTCACGATATCGCTCCAATGCCGCTTCGTCCTCCTTGCGTTTGGTAATGTCGCGAATTGAACAGATGACGGCGGCGACCTTGCCGTCGGAAGAAAAAATGGGATGGGAGCTGTGGTCCACCCAGATTTCCGGAGCGTCCTTGTTCGGCTGCGCCTTGTGGGTGAGCGTCGCCAGCGTTCCCGTTTCGAACGTGATCACGGCGGGACAATTCGCGCATTTTTGGTCGAATCCGGCGGTCGTGAAACATTTTTTGCCGACGACCGGCATGTGCGTCGCATTCATCGCCTCGAAGGTCGGATTCGCACGGGTGATCGTAAAATCGGGGCCCATGATGAACAATCCGTCGTGGATGCTGGAAAAAATATCGTCGACCAGCGTCTCCTTCGACTTCGCGTTCGCCTCGGATTCAACCTGTTCGGTGATGTCCCGGAATGTTTCAAGGGCGCCGATCAGTTCACCCGACTGCGGGTCGAACAGCGGCGCCGCATTGAGTTGAAGATGCTTTCGGAGATCCGTGTCGTAGCTGTACGCCTGAGCTGACTGCCCGGTTCGAAAGGTTTCCACGACCGGGCAATGGGCGCAGGGAGTGTCCTTTCCGAATACCCGCTGGTGACAAACCTGCCCGACGAGCGGACCGTCAGGGGCGTAAATGGAGAGCGCCGTCGCACTGGCTCGTTGAATCTCGAAATTTCGGTTCAGCAGAAAAATGCCGTCCTGCGAGTTCTGGAACAACCTCTCGACCTCGGTTTCGCGCTCCCGCTGAATCCGGGAGGCGGTTTCACGATCCGTGACATCGTGGGCGAATCCCATCGCTCCTTGTACTGCGCCGTGGGCGTCCACCAGGGGGACAATCTGAATCTCATAAAACCCGCCGTGAATCGAGGGAACCGTCATCCGTGAAGGCTGGTTGTCCAAGGCGTCGTGGTAGAGCTTCGCATGGTCCGGATCGTGGGCGAAAAAATCGTCGATCAACATCCCTTTCGAGAGTTTTTCACCTTGTTCGACATCGTGGTTGATCTGTCCGACGACCTGCATGATGCGGGCGTTCCGATCGACGGCGACCAGGGACATATTGGCAAACCGGGCCATGGCCGCCAAAATGGAGGCTTCCAACGGGAGCGACGATTCATGTTCAGGTGAAGACATATCCGAAAGGAAAAAAATGGGTGACTCTTGACCACGTCCTGTTTTCGTACCGAAAAAATGAAAACCGTCCGGGCCTGTCGTTTACTCCACCCCGGAATCCTCCGGTCGATTCATGGGGTGATTCAATCCGTTTTCGCTTCCGATCGGCAACTCACCGGAGCAAATCGGACAATGGTCGGGCGGAACTGGCCGCTCCGCCGACGGCGACACGGCGAACTCCCGTTTCGAGCACTTGCGGCAGATTTTCCGTATCGATTCCGCCGATCGCAAAGATCGGAATTCGAATCTCCGCCGCGGCTTTTCGCAAAAACTCCAAGCCGGGAAACTCGGCGAAACTTTTCGTCGACGAAGGAAACACCGGACCGACACCGAGATAATCCGCTCCCTCCGCAACCGCTTGCCGGGCTTGATCGATGTTATGGGTCGAGACGCCGACGAGCACCGTGTCGCCGACGATCTTTCGAACCTGAGCGACCGACAATTCATCTTGACCGACATGCACGCCGTCCGCCGCCGCCAACACCGCCAAGTCGGGGCGGTCGTTCATCACGAACAGGACCCGGCGTTCGGAATCCTGCGTTAGTGTCCGAAGAATTTCCGCTCGTTCAAGCAGCGTTCGGTCGTCCGCCGTTTTGTCCCGAAGCTGGATCACGTCGACGCCGTCGGCAATCAGTTGGCGAACCGCTTCGGTGAATTCCTCTTCCGTCGGTTTGGTGTCGAGCAGAACGTAAAGTTTGGCGTTATCGAGATCGACCGACCGTGCATCGGAAAAACCGGGCGATTCGGGAGTACCCTGCGTTTCCGGCCGCCAAGATTTTTCGGCGACCAATTGATGCAATGTATAACTTCGGTACCGCAGCCGTTCCAGTTCGCGGGAACATTGCGGTCTTTCGATCTTTGTGAACTCTTCCAAACTGCGGAGCGATTCCTGCAACCGACCGAAGTTCGACGCCAGGACGTCCCAAACGTCACGGCGTTCGTATTCGCCGAGCCCTTCCAATCCGGTGCCGACGTCCTGGTCCGTGTCCCGATGCCGTAGACGCTCCGAACTCGAAAACGGTTCGATCGCCTTCCGGAAAGCGTGCCGAAAATCCTTCAACTGTGACGTCAACGAACGGTCGTCGAGCATGAACCGAACGTAATCCTCGATCACACGGACCGCTTCGGAGGCCCGATTCGACACGGCGTCCAGCAAACGGTGAAGACGTGGTTCGTGGTTCGTGGTTCGTGGTTCGTGGTCCCCATCAGCCGCTCCGCCCCGCGATGCGCCGACCTGCTCCGCGCTTTCGATCTCGGGTTTTGACGGCTCGAATCCATGGTCCCGTGTTTCGACGTTTGAATGTTTTTCAATCCGTTCGAGGAGCTCGGTCGCTTCCAATCCGTGATCGCGCAGCCAACGGCCGACGTCTCCTTCGTCGAGAGCGGCGGCGAGCAGGAGGTGCTCCGTCGCCAAAGGAACGGCGATTGCGGTGTAATCGGCTTCCAGATTCGGCAGCGTCAGCGCAGCGTCCGATGGGAGGGGACGCCGTTTCTCTTGCGAACTTTGACGGCGTCCGATCCGTAGCGCGAGATTCTGGAGCGTCGACTCCCAATTCGCCGAAAGTCGTCCGATCCGAACCGGCTTGTCGTCGAGAAAGAATCGAACGGTGCTTTGCCGTTGCGGCTCGAACATTTCGTTGGGATGGAAGTCGGTGAACAGCGAATACGCTTCACTCGGAGTTTTCGGGGCCGGTTTGGGAGGCGCGTTTCCGTCTTCGTGTTCGATCCATTCGGCGGCGTGCGGCTCCGGATAATCGGGGGGAAACGGCGGCGGGTCCCCGGCGGCGGCGGCGACGTCCAGTTTCGGCGGTCCGAGATCGACCGTTGCCGACGGCTGTCCCGGCGAGATTCCGTAGCTCCCCACGGCGAACGGCGGGGCGCTGATCGGCAATTGAAGCGTCGCGGTTTCGTCGTTCAATCCGAACGCTTGCCGAAACATGTCGAGTGAGAGTCCCGCTTCGGCGAGCCAATCGGCGGCACGGCATTCTTCCTCTTCGAACAGCGCGATCAAGAGCTTCGCCGTGCCGATTTCCGACGAACCGTTCGGAAGCCGACAGCGGGAAGCACGCTCAAAAACACGGAAAGACGCTTGCGTCAGGTCGAGTCGCACAGGTAAAAAGGGAAAGGGAACGCCAACCGTTCCGATGTTATTGAGCAGGTGATAAAATTTGATCCGTTGTTTGACCGACTGCCGCGGATGGTCCGCCGCGTTTTGAACTCCGCGACGCTCCGTCCCAAACACGACTCCGTTCATTTTTTATGGCCACCCCATTAAAATCAACGGTTATTTTACGAGAACCATCGCATAGTCGCCGGTCCCCAAACCGATTTTTTCCGCGTGGGTGATTTGGCTGCGCCAATCGGTGGTCGGGTGAATGTTCCGTAAATGATCGAGATGTCCCGCCGCGTCTTTGAACTCCTGTTTGCGATCGGCAAGAATACTGTCGACCGTCGGAGTCGCCGCGTTCACCGCATCGATGCACGCCTTGTCCAACGCCACGGGATCGAGGGACGCGAACATTCCGATGTCCGGCACGATTCCGACGTCATTGGAACCGTGACAATCGCAATGCGGCGACACCTGGTTGACGATGCTGACGTGAAAATGCGGTCGGCCATCGAGAACCGCCTGCGTGTACTCGACCATTTTGCCGTTGATCCGATCGTTGGAAGCGTCATACGGCGGAGAAATCGCGTGCTGATTGCAGACGCCGATGCAGCGACCGCAGCCGACACATTTTGCAGGGTCGATCTTCGCTTTTTTGTCCGCCGTGAACGAAATCGCTTTTTCGTTGCAAAATTTGGCGCACCGTTTGCAACCGATGCACGCCTCGGCGTTGACGTTCGGTTTGCCGTCGCAGTGCATGACCATTTTGCCGGCCCGACTGCCGCAACCCATGCCGATATTCTTGATCGCGCCGCCGAAACCGGTGCATTCGTGCCCTTTGAAGTGGGTCAGCGAAATAAAAACATCGGCGTCCATCACGGCGCGACCGATGCGGGCGGTCTTGCAGTAAACGCCGTTTCGAACGGGAACATCAATATCGTCCGTCCCTTTCAAGCCGTCGCCGATGATGTTCCGACAGCCGGTCGTCTCCGGGGTGAATCCGTTTTCGGCGGCGGCGTCGAGGTGAACGAGGGCGTTGTTCCGGCGACCGACATAAAGTGTGTTGCAGTCCGTCAAAAAGGGAAAACCGCCGAGCGACTTGATTTTGTCGGCAACGGTTTTCGCCCAATTCGGACGGAGGTAGGACATGTTGCCCGGCTCGCCGAAATGCATTTTGACGGCGACGAATTTGTTCCGGAAGTCGATTTTGTCGATTCCGGCTTTGACAAGGAGACGCTGGAGTTTCGTCAGCGGACTTTCGTCCACCTGGCAACGGAAGGTCGTCCAAAAGACTTTGCTTGGCATGGAGAGATTGTTTTGAACGGGATGGTGAATTCGGGCGGGCAGTCAAAGAACGCCGACCTTACGGATATTTTACCGCAAGGTCCTTGGAGTTCCAGCACGGCGTCGCGAAATCAGGGTTGCTTTTTACGGTGTGTCGTAGAGTTCGAGCTCCCAGACACGGGCATAACCGCCGTCGGTTTTCGTGATCCAGAGTCGGAACGCCGTCGATTCGACCGGTTCGAAACGACGATCGACGTAAAAATTCATGTTACCGCCGACCGACGTACCGGGAATGTCGACCCATTGGTCGTCCTTTTTGTACTGCAACACGAAATCGTTGACGACCGTTTTCATGTTCGACTGGCCGCTCAACAGTTGGAAACCGTTGATCCGCGTCGGCTTGTCGAACGTCAGGATCGCCCACGGATTCTTTTCGGTTTGGCTGACCCAACGGGAATTGTTGTTCGTCGTCACGCCGCGGCCGTCGTTGATGAATTTGGCGGGATACTGTTCGCTGGTATGTTCACTCGACACCGTCGCCTTCGCTTTTCGGGCAAGGTTCGGTCCGGCGGTTTTCGTCCACTCGGCGGGTTTTTCCGGCGGCGGCGGAAGCGGGGCGATCCCCTTTTCCATGAGCGATTTCAGTTCGCCGAAATGTTTTTCGTACACATCCCGAGGCATCGCTTTGTTTTTCACGCAGACGGACGCCGCCATGCCGACGACTTCCCCCATCATGCCGCCGGTCTGGATCACCCGGGCGACGCCGAGCGCAACATGGGTCACGCTGATGTTCCGGCCCGCCATGAAAAGGTTCGGGACGTTCCGCGAGTAAAAACAACGGTACGGCAACGGAAACGGTTCGTGCTTGACATGGGTACAGTAAGTTCGGAATTCGTCTCCCGGAAAATACTTTTTGCTGTATTCCGTTGCGTAATGAACGTCGATCGGCCAGGTGCAAACGACGCAGGAGTCGGGATAGAGTTTATGTTCCGTAATATCCTGTTCCCGGGCGATAAAGTCGCCGAGCAACCGGCGTGATTCCCGTTTCCCGGCGAGGATGCCGAGATGGGTCAATTCACGGTTCGCGACTTTTCCGGCCCATTCGCCGTCGGCGTGGTTTTTCATGTAGGCCCAGTTTCCATAAATCGCACGAAAACCGAGGTCTCGAACCCGTTCGACGTCTTCGACCTGGTCGAGATTCATGCCGGTCTCCCAATTCCAGTCGGCGGTGAACGTCGGCAGGATCGTTTCTTTCGTAAACTGAACGGCCCACGGAAGTTCCGGGAACGTCGTCGGCTCTTTTCGTACATCGGTCCGCCAAAGGAGCGTGGAGCCCATCACGAGTTTGTCCTCTTTATCGGGGGCCATCGACTCACCGGTTTCCGCTTTCGATTCCCGACCGACCCGGAAGTCGGCGCCGGCGAGCGCTCCGAGGCAGCCGTCTCCCGTGCAGTCGGCGAAAAGCGTTCCGGCGAACCGCAATTCCTTGCCGGTGTACGTGTTTTTGCCGATCACCGCGTTGATTTTGTGGCCGTCCATTTCGGCGGCGATCATGCGTGTCGCCAAAAACATCTTGACGTTCTTCTCCGCAAGGAGGAAGCCCATCTCTTTTTGTTTGTATTGTCGCCCTTCGACTTCGTACGGCGTGAATTCCTTCGAATACCGAAGCTGATAAACGAGACTTCCGAGCGCCGGGTACGGCGGCAGGTTGAGCACTCCTTCCGGTCCGACGCTGATTTCGGGACTCGCGTTTCCGCCGACGTACGGCCGATCCTGGATCAGCGCAACATTGAGTCCGAGCCGCGCCGCCGTGATCGCCGAACAGATGCCCGGATAGCCGCCGCCGACAACCACCAAATCGAATGGTCCCCCTTCGGCGTCGGGAGCTTTGTCCGGCAGTCCGAGGAATTTGCGGCGAAGCGGTTCGAACGCCTTGGCATGCGCATCAGGGGGGATGAAATTCGGATCGGCGGAGAACAGGATCGCGTCGACCCGACCGTCGAAACCGGTCAAGTCGTGCAACTTCAATTCGACCTGGAGTTTGCTTTTCGCGACGGAAACCGTTCCTCCCTTTTGCCAATGCCATGCATTCCCTTCCGTTCCGAAGGTTTCATGAAGCGGCGAGCCGTCGACGAAGAGCTGGAATTTTCCCGGTGCGTACTGCGTGGTCCAGTGTGCGACCCAATTACGGGTTCGGACATAAACACGATATTCCCCCGCCGCCGGAAACGTCACCGTCGTCGTCGCGTCCTTGACCGGGTTGCCGAGTCCGTGAGCGATGAGGACCGGCGAACCCATTTGGTCCATGTACTGCTGGTCGAGTTGCCAACCGCCGTGGTTTTGGAACGCTTCCGCCTCCACGAACAGCATCTTGGACAGATCGGCGGACGGCGGAGCGGCCGACAGCGGCATCACGGAGATCCCCAAGAGGAACAGCAGGAAAAAGAGAGGTCGTGACATGATTCTTCTTGTTTTGACGGTTGTTCGGACAGAAAAAAATTGTTTGCCTCGATTGGGCGATCATTTCGGTTCGCGGTGACAGACAGTTGGCACTCGAGAATTCGATATCGCCAAATTATACATCGCCGCTGAACAAGATGATAGTGTTCGTTCGGCTTCGGTCAATCCGCCAATGATTGAGCGGGTGGTAAGGTTTGATCCATTGTTCGACCGACTGCCGTACAGGGTCCGCCGCGTGTTGAGCTCCGCGACGCTCCGTAAAAAACACGACTCCGTTCTTTTTTTACTGCCACCACCATTGAGATCCATGATAAATTCCAAGGAATCGCGTTCCCGCCCCTCAATGACATTTTTTTTGGGAGAACGCCGTGCCGTTCGTTACCGTTCGGAGCGGATGTTCGGACGGATGCTTCATCCGGCGGAATTCATCGGGCTTTGCGGAGCTCCGGAAGGAGCCTCGGTGGAAGTCGGCGTGCTTTCCAGCGACATTTACCTCGAATATCGCGAAATCGAGCGGATCGGATTGATCGGTTCGTGCCTGATCCGACAAACACCCGAAGCAATCGTGCTGATCAATGATTCCCTGGAAATTCTGCGGAAAGAATTTCACGGTCGTGGCATTGAGCCGTCTTGCTTTCATCGTCAACTTCTCTGGGCGGAGCGTCTCGGCGTCCAACGGATCGAACGTCAGATTCCGAGGCTGGACGGCGTCAATCTCGACGAATTCACGGCAATAGGGGACAATCCGCGGCTATTGTCGTCATTTAGTTGACAATTCCGTCATGTCGGGCTAAAATTGATATGTATTTTCGTGAAGTATTTGTGCCGTTTTCCCAAATGGCTTGGTACTTTTATCATTTGACGGTGTCGAGTGGGGCGTGGAGATCGAACTGATTTTATTGATGCCCTTCATCTGACATCGGCCATCCATGTATCTTTAGGATATTAA
>JAVBPI010000151.1:0-5682 GCA_031549705.1 Thermoguttaceae bacterium | reverse complement strand
TACCACCTGTTTGCATCCGTGAACAACGGGTGCAAGAGCCCATGGAAAATGAATCTCTGGGTCCCCGCCTGCGCGGGGATGACGAGATTTTATCCTTTTCCTTGTTTTTGAATGGCTATTTCGTTAACGTTGTATTAGCGGTTTGCGGCCGGGCGTACCGCGTCTCAGGAAAAATCGGGAAGTCAGGGATACAAAAAAGTGAAATTTCAGGTATAATGTCATCAACGGAATGAATGGTGTTCGAAAGCGACGTCATCCCCTTTTCTTTCAGTCTCATGTACGACAGCAACGCCCTGAAATCGATGATTCTCGAAAAATCGCTGAAGTTCGGCGATTTCACACTCGCTTCCGGCAAGAAAGCGAAGTTCTACCTCGACTGTCGCCAAATCACGTTGGATTCCGTCGGCGCCCGACTGATCGGCGAAGGAATCCTCGAATTGCTGCGAGCCGACGACGCGATGCCCAAAGCGGTCGGCGGTATGTCCATCGGTGCGGATCCGATCACGGCGGCGACGATTACGGTTGCGGCGTACAAAGGGGTTCCGCTCAAAGGATTCATGGTCCGCAAGCAAAGCAAAGGACACGGTACGAACCAGTTCGTCGAAGGACCGATCGGCGCCGGGGATCATGTCGTCATCGTCGAAGATGTCGTCACGACCGGCGGCTCGTCGCTGGATGCCATCGAAAAAGTCGAAGCGGTCGGTGCGATCGTCGACGGCGTGATTGCGATTATCGATCGACAGGAAGGAGGCGCCGAAGCGTTCCAAGCGAAGGGATATCGATTGCGTTCCCTGTTCACGATCCGCGATTTCGGTATCGAACCGTCCTAATCCTGACTTTCGTTCTGTTCCATGGCTGCTCCATCAGGTTTGTTTTATGAGGCGGCGAAACAACGGGGCTGGATCACGGTCCTTCGGATGCTCGCCGTTGCGCTCGGAGCGGATCGGGGGGTGTTGCTCGCCGCCGCCCCTTCCGATTTGGTAACGGAAACCTCCGCCATCGAATTCCTTGTTTCACGAAACGGCGACGCGGCTCCGACGATCGATTTTTCGACGCCGGAAATCGAGTCGTTGCGGCAACGGTTTCACGAATGTTTTGAAGCGGCTTCGGCGGAGACGGAAATCGTTGCTCAACGCCGAACAGATCCGGCAACGACGTTTTTCGCCGTCCCGCTTTTCCGGCCCGATGGACCCCGTTGCGGTTCGTTGACCCTGTTCGGAAATTGGACGGCTCCCTTTTCGTCGACGCTCCGCCCAATATTCGACGAGGCGAAAACCGCGATCGAGGCGTCGTTTCCGTCCGTTTTGGAGCTTCGCGGCTTGGACGAAACGAATTTCTACGGCTGCGTCGATTTGGTACAGGATTCGCTCGAAGACCACCAACTCGGTTTTTGGATGTTGAAAGTCGACGACCTGAGCAATCCCGCCGCGGCAATGGTTTATCTCTCCCGTTCCAGCGAATATCTCAAAGGGATTCGCTCGCCGATCACGTTCGGCGATTACGCCCAATACGTCCATCCCGCCGACCGGGGTTTCCTTTTCGAGCAACTTCAGAGCCTGCTGGAAGGAAAGAAAATCAAGTCGATCCCCTATCGTGTCGTTGTCGAGGACGGCGTTCGGTTTTTGATGCTTTCGGCGACGCCGATTCCGAACGAAAAAGGATTATACACCCGGGTTTTCGGAACGACGCAAAATATCACCACGATTCGAAAGCTGGAAAATTCTCTTTCTGAAGCGAACCATCGCATGCGGGTCACCATGGATTCGGCCCGCATGTCGTTCTGGACGCTTGGCAGCGACAACACTGTTCGCTGGCCGAACGGTATCACCAATTTCGACGAAATTGCTTGCAAACTGGGGGACAACGGCTCGCTTCCGATCGACGATTTGATCCAAATGGTCGTTCCCGAGGACCGGAGCGATTTCTATGGTGCTCTCATCGAAATCGCCCAGGGCCGGGTCGTTCAGGACCTGCGTTATCGGATCAAAACGGATACCGGAATGCGGCATGTGGTCAGTTGGATTTTTCCGGTGCTCGGCGAAAACGGCGAAATGCTCGAAAGTTTCGGTTTGATGCAGGATGTCTCCCACACACGCCGCATCGAACAGGAATTGGTCGAACAAACCGAGCATTTCATGAAAGCGCTGGTCGTCGGCCGCATGGGGTATTGGCGGCTGAATCTCGAAACGAGAATGCTCCAGGCGTCCGATACGCTCCTTTCGATGGACGTGCCGCGCCCGGATTTCCCCTTGGAAGAGTTCGTTCCCTTGGTCCATCCCGACGACCTTGAGGCGTTTTGGGGAGGATTTCAGGCAATCACTTTGGGGAACGAAGCGTCCTATTCGTTGCGATTGCTGCAGAACGGCGAATTCGTTCCGTTCCACCTCTACGGTTTTCCGATCCAGGACGAAAGCGGTCAAACGACCGTTGCGTTCGGCTTGCTGCAAAACGTTTCCGAACAGAAAAAGATGGAACGGCAACTGAACGAAGCCAACCAACGGTTGACCAACGCCATGCAGATCGGCAAGATGGGGTATTGGAAGCTCGACTGGATTCACCGGAGAATCACGACCTCGCCGGAACTGCGCCGCATCGCCGGATTCGAACGCCCGGAGTTCCAGATCAAGACGCTGGCCCAAATGGTCTTGCCGGAAGATCTTGCCGCCTTGCGCGAATGCTTCGACTCGCTCCAACAAGGTCGGGAAAGCAACGTTTCGTACCGAATCCTGGTCGACGGTCAGGTCCGCAATATTTTCACCTGCGGCTTCCCGATCATGGACGATAACGGCAAGACCTCTTCCGCGTTTGGAATCTCGCAGGACGTGACGGAACAGAAAGCGGGAGAGCGGGCGCTCGAAAATTACCGTTCGTATATTTCGTTGATCGCCGAGATTCGAAAATCGTTTTACAATCGAAGCGAACAGGAGATCGTCCAGACGTTTTTGGAGCACGCCGTTCGCAACTTCGGTCTCGACAAAGGATGGTACGGCGTTCGCATCGGCAATTCGATTCGGCCGATCTATCATGCCGGCCCGTCCAAGCATTTCGTCGACGTGTCGCGGATCGAGATCGACACGTTTCCGGAGTCGAATTTCCCGCTTTCCCGGGCGATTCGGGAACGAGCGCCGGTCGCCGAGAATTGTTTGGACCGCGACGAGTCGTTCATCACATGGAGGGAATTTCAGGAAGCGTCGCAATTCCAGTCGGTGCTCGCGATTCCCGTCGACTTCGCGGGAAAGATCGAGGCGGGCGTCGTCCTGTATTCCCATCGAACCAACGCTTTCGATCCACTGACGGCGGATTACCTGATCAGTTGCGTGAAAGAGTTGACACGGATTTCGATGGAAAAACGAATTTGGACCCAACAACAGCGCACGCTGAAAAAGGCGAAAGAAACCGCGGAAGCGGCGGCCCAGGCGAAAACGCAGTTTCTCGCCAACATGTCGCACGAAATCCGCACGCCGATGACGTCGATCCTCGGATACACCGAAATGCTCCTCAACGATCCGGCCTTTGCGGACGAAAACAGCGGCGGACCCCCTGTTGCCGAACCGTGCCGTTCCGTCATCGAACACAGTAGAAACGCGGCCAAAGTGGTTCGAAACAACGCCGAGTATCTCCTTTCGATCATCAACGACATTCTCGACTTCTCGAAAATGGAGGTGGGAAAAACCACGATCGAAACGATCCCGGTCCCGATGCAGCAATTCATGCACGAAATCGCCGCCGTCCATGCGATGCAGGCGAAGAACAAGAATCTCGAATTTACGATCAAGGCGCTGACCCTTCTTCCGGAGAAGATGAACACCGATCCGTTGCGATTGAAGCAGATTCTCGTCAACCTGATCGGAAACGCCATCAAATTCACGTCGGAAGGGGGCGTCGTCGTTTCCATTGCCTGGTTGGCGGACGACGGCACGGAGAAACCTGCGGCGTCAGGATCTGATAACGGATCGCCCAAAAGCACTCCGTGTCGGGGAACGCTCCGCTTCACTGTGCGAGACACGGGTATCGGGATTGCGCCGGAATACTTGACATCGCTGTTTACGCCGTTCCAACAGGCGGATTCGTCGACGACGCGGAAATTCGGCGGAACCGGATTGGGGCTTGCGATTTCGAAACGGCTGATTCTCCTGCTCGGCGGCGACCTGACCGTTTCCAGTCAGACCGGACGAGGGAGCCTGTTCACGTTGACGCTGCCGCAATCCTTTCCGGACGGAACGGCGTGGATTTCCATGGAAAACCACTTCGAATTTCGCGACGGAAAGATTCATCCGGTTCAACGACCGTCGCAAGCCGGGTCGTCGGAGACGCCGAAAATCGACCAACCGCTCAAGGGAATCAGCGTGCTCCTTGCGGAAGACGGTAAGGACAATCAGCGTCTTTTCGCGTTTCTCTTGACGAAGGCGGGAGCGGAAGTCGTCATCGCGGACAACGGACTGATCGCCCGGCAGCTCGCCAAGGAGTATTGGCAAAACGAGACGCCGTTCGATGTCGTGCTCATGGACATGCAAATGCCCGTCATGGACGGATACACCGCAACGGCAAAACTGCGGAAAGAAGGATATCAATTTCCGATCGTCGCCTTGACGGCCCATGCGATGCAAGACGAACGGCAACGCTGTCTTTCCGCCGGATGCAACGATTACGCCGCCAAACCGATCCTTCGCGACGCTCTCATCGATTCCGTCCTCCGTAATGTTCGCAAGGACCGCTAGTGCCTTGTTAATATAAATTTAGGATAGAGCGATTCGAGTTTGATTCGGGCGTCTTCGGTGGTGAACTGCCAGTCGACGCCCTTTTGCTTGTCGTTGCACGAGGTCGCCCAAGCGATCACTTCTTCCCGTAATTCTTCAATCGTTGCGAAACGCCGCCCCTTCACACACTGAGCCGTCAACGCCGACAACTCGTTCTCCGCGATGTTCAGCCAACTGCCGTGCTTCGGCGTCGGGATGATTTCCAAACGTCTCGCCAACGATCTCGCATGGCTCGGTTCCAATGTCTCATAAAACGCCCCCAACGAATGCGTGTTCAAGTTGTCGCACACCAATCGGACCTTGTCGACGTCGGGATAGTCTTCTTACGGTAGGACCTGTCGTCTATCGTCGCGACAAAAGCGACGTCGATGTTTTTGACACATCCGTAAGAAAAATCGCCCGTACAAATGCGAGCGATTTTTCTCCCGGTTTTCTTCTCGATTCCGGCGACAAGGAGCGATACGGCCGTCGAAAACTCATCCGCACTAATCGCAATGTCTTCTAAAATCGTTGTTTTTGTCATGATGATGTTTTGCTTTCGTTATCGCTCCCCCGGAACGCGCCGAAAGGGGCGAATCGAGAATCGCTCGCTTTGGCCGAAGCGTACGAAAAGACGGCGAACATGATCCGCGACAAGTGGATCGGCAACGGAGCCGGGGCTCGTGGAGTCGTCCGGAACGAGTCCCTCGACGCCCTGCTGGCGATTTCCCAACCCTCGGTCGCGGCTTGGAGGCCGACGCTCGACGCCCTGTTTGACGAGATCAACAAACGAGTCACCGGCCTCGAAGACGTTGCCGGTTACGAAAAATATTTCCGCGAAGCCGCCGAAGGGTTTCGCAAGAACGCCCAACTTGTTCAACAAGGACAACCGCCATGCACCACGAACACATGCACGCCGACGACGATCATCAGGGGTGGATACCCG
>JAVBPI010000052.1:0-5003 GCA_031549705.1 Thermoguttaceae bacterium | reverse complement strand
GGGGGCCGACGCGGTTAACGATTTTTTATCGCCAATTATGATTATCGGAGTTCCGAAGGAAGTCAAAGAACATGAGTACCGCGTCGCGTTGTTGCCGTTCGGCGTCGACGAATTGGTTAAGCTGGGACACACGGTTCTGGTCCAGCGTGACGCGGGTGTCGGATCGGGAATCGCCGACGAAGAGTACAGCCGCGCCGGCGGAACGATCGTCGACGACGCGGCGGAAATCTTCTCATCCGCCGATCTGGTTTTGAAAGTCAAAGAGCCGCAGCCGAACGAAATCAAACAATTGCGCCACGGCCAGATGCTCTTCACCTATCTGCACTTGGCGGCGGAACGTCCATTGACGGACGGCGTCGCCGCTTCCGGTTGTCGTGCCATCGCTTACGAAACATTGGTCGATCGCCAAGGGCGTCTGCCGCTCCTGATGCCGATGAGCGAAGTCGCCGGCCGCATGAGCATTCAGGAGGGGGCGAAATATCTCGAACGGTCGCAAGGGGGACGCGGTGTCTTGCTCAGCGGCGTGCCGGGGGTCGCTCCGGCAAAAGTCGTCGTTCTCGGCGGCGGAATGGTCGGTACCGGGGCGGCGAAAATCGCGGCCGGGTTCGGCGCAAACGTCGTGATTCTCGACTCGAATCTGGATCGGTTGCGCTATTTGGCCGAAGTGATGCCCGCGAATGTTCGAACCGTCTTTAGTAATCGGCACGAAATCCGGCGGCAACTTCCAAACGCGGATCTCGTCATCGGAGCGGTGCTGATTCCGGGAGCGAAAGCTCCACGATTGGTGTTGCGAGAGGACCTGAAACTGATGCAACCCGGTGCCGTGATCGTCGACGTTGCGATCGACCAGGGAGGCTGTACGGAAACGAGCCGCGCAACGACGCATACGCAGCCGACGTTCGTCGAAGAGGGGGTGCTCCATTACTGTGTCGGAAACATGCCCGGCGTCGTGGGACGGACGAGCACGTTCGCACTCTGCAACGCGACGTATCCGTGGGTGCTCCAGTTGGCGTCGTGCGGCGGCGATTTGGTCGGTTTGGCTCACCGTAGCGAACCGATCGCCCACGCAATCAACACCTACGACGGCGAATTGGTTTGCCGTGCCGTCGCGGATTCCTTCGGTTTGGCGTGGTCCGACCGATTCGCCAAGGATTATTGGAGTTAGTGCTCCGAAAACAAGAGCCGGGACCTGTGGTCCCGGCTCGGCTTGTGTCATCTTTATCTTCTGTTTTCGTACCAGAGCGACTTCCAATAATCCTGCTCGAGTTGGTAGGTATCGAACACCTGATTCGGATCCGCGTCTTTCGGGACGATATTGTACTTTTTCAACTCACGAACGTACTGCGGACGTGGAATGAAGCCCGGCATGTCGAACCGCTTGATTTCGTCGAGCCGCTGCTTTGTCCGTTCGATCGCTTTCAGGACGGTCTGGTAACCCGGATCGTCGGTGTTCTCGAAAATCGCCTTGCCGCACGATTCGTAGCCGCCGGCCGATTTCGCCAACGGAGCGAGGAGCAACGTCGAGTCTTTCGGATTCGTCAAATTGTACAACAATTGTCGTGAGAATTTCCGACGGGCGTCGTTCGGTTGGAGCGGTTCCCACGGCGGATTGATGATCTCATCCGAAGGGGAGAGCGCAATCGGGCTGTTCTTTTCTCTCGTATGACACGACGCGCAACGCTGCGAGAGAACTTCAATCGACGCTTTCATTTCCGGCCAATCGAGGTCGCGGCGGTCGAGTTGATTCTCGGCGTAACCTCCGATCATGCCGCAACCAAGTCCGGCATAGGTCCCCGGATACGTCGCTCCGGTTTCGATCCAGAGCTTCACGATTTGCCGATCGCGGTCCGAGAGGTTCACGCCGTAATGCGATTTGTCGCAATAATTCATGAGCTTGCTCGCGGATGTTCCCAAAGCGTACGGCGGATAATTGCTCTTCGGCAAATTTCGGCCGTCGGAGACCAGCGATTTCGCGGTGATCGTGTAATACGAAATCGAGTACAGCGGTGTACGATCTCCGACCAACGAAACATTTCCGTCCCGTTTTTGTGAGTTATGGCACGACACGCAATGACGATCCCAAACGGGTTGCACATCACGCGGATAATCGATCACGTCGGGAAGCCCGGCGTAGGGAACCGGTTTGCTCGGCGGCCGCCGTGTTGCTACCGTGGTCGTATGGGGATTCGCCGTGTCGGTCCGATTTTCGTGACAACCGATACATGTCGTCGACTCGCCCGGCATGACGGTCAAAAAACTCTGCATCCGTTTGACCGACATGTCGTTTTCGTCCAGCGCCACGAAAAAGAAGCTCCTCAACGCCGGAAGCTCCATGAACGCGGAGCCGTCCTCTTCAACGGGAATTGTCCCGACGATCCGTTCCAGCGTGAACGAACCGCCGTAGGTGAGCGGTTCCATACCGCCGGTGAAGTTGATCGGCTTCGGCAAGGTTTCAAGAACGAGCAGCTTCTTGATCGAGCCTTTCGGAATTCCCCCCATGTTCCGTCCTTCGTAGACGTTAATGAGCGATAATTCGCCGGTCGTCTTCGACCAATCGACTTGTTCCGGAATGAGCCGCTCCCGTTGCCGCTTGATGATCGGCCGCGGTTCGTGCAGTTTCAAACCGAGCTTGCGTTGCTCTTCAGGAAGCGTGTAAAGCGTCTGTTCATAACCGGCTTCATCGACAAGAACCATCTTGGCATCGTTGGCCGCGAGAAACGTCGTTTCGGAAAACGCCCACGGATCCCGATGGTTCGGGTGTTTGCCGATCCCCTTCGCCGACGATCTGTCGTCCGGACCGCGACGCGGGTCAACGACCGTAATCACGCCGGCGTGTTCCATCCGACCGTGTCCCGGCGAGAACGACGCCACGATTTTCTCGCTGCCGGGAATCGATTTGGCGTCGATCATCGTCGTGCCGGGATTCATGTTGCCGTAAAACACCGTCTGCCGAATTCCGTCCGGACTCGTGATCCAAAGGTGGTGAAAATGGACCTGGCTCCGGTCGACGTATTCCCAACGGGTGTAAATCACCTGACCGTTGGGAAGCACGAACGGCGTGTTGTCGTGTTCGATATTGCTCGAAATCTCCTTCATGTTCTCGCCGTTCGGTCCGCAGCGGTACAGCACGGCAACCGGCGTCAGCCAGCAATTGACCCAACGCTGCGCCCGACTCGACACGAACATGATCTGACCGTCGGGAAGATAGGTCGGCTCAATGTCGTCGAACTCGCCGGAGGTGATTTTGCGCAATCCGCTGCCGTCGACATTGATTTCGTACAAATGATAAAACTTCGAAACGGCGGACCGATACGAAAAGAGAATCTTTCCGCCGTCATAATGGACCATCGGGTCGCGGACCGCTCCATCCGGATCGTCGAGCAGCGTTTGGACCTCCTTCGTGTCGAGATCGAATACACAAAGTTTTCCGCCTTTATTCGGATACGGCAGTCGGTTCTCATCGTCGGCGTAATAACCGAAGTTGGCGTACCAATGTCCGTCGCGGCCGAACGGACGGACGGCGAAGACGATCTTCTTGACGTCTTTCATCGAATCGGCACGGAACAACGTCAGAAGGTCCCGTTCGGGGCGTTCCCGAATCGTGAGTGGTTTGTTTTCTTTGCGCAGGGCGACATAATCGTAGAGAATCCAGCTTTTGTCGAGCAGCCGAATCGTGATTTCGTTCGTTCCCTCTTTGAGCGATCCGACGGGAATCGTGAAGAGCATCGAACCCGGATTCCCCCGTGTCGTCGGTTCGTGAACAACGTTGTCGTGTCCGACCGGCTTCGGAACTTGCGTGGGGAGCGCCGTTCCGTTGACGGCAACTTCGGTCTGCGACATCCGATCATTGAGCGTTCCGAGATATCCAATCACGAACGTCAGCGGCTCGGTGTTCGGCTGTGCCTCGAATCTGATCGTGAACGGATGGACCGGTTCTCCTTTGGCCCAATAGCGGTCCATCGGAGCGGGATGGACGAACGGCCAATCGGTTTCCGGCTTGCTTTTGCCGACAGTGAACTCGATTTTCCCGTTCGGAAATCGGTTCGGATACGCCGGATAGCCGCCGTTTTTGGCGAGCGCCAACTCCTCGCAGAACGCATCAGGATAACCGATACAAAAAACGACGTCCGATTCCGGAGCGGGGCGTTTGCCCTCCGCGGGGAATCCGGATACCGACAGAAACAGTCCCACAACCACGGCAAGGACGGATCGGGTGCACATGATAAACCTCGACAGGAAAACAGAGCGAAGTAAAGATAACGGAACTCTTTCAGTTTAGCGTCCATGCGGTGGGATTGCAACCGCTTGAAAAACGCCGCCCCATTTGTTATGATTTCGAAAGAAAATCCCCCCATTTAGCCGGTACTCCGCGTAATTTCCCTCCGCGTTCCCCTATCGCTTTTTCCAAGGAGCCCCTCATGAACATGTTCAATCTCACCGGCAAAAAAGCCCTCGTCACCGGAGCCGCCGTCGGAATCGGTCGCGGTTACGCCGTCGCCCTTGCCCAAGCGGGAGCCGATGTCGCCATCGTCGACCTTGACGATAAAACAGGTCCGAAGACCGCCGAGGAAATCCAATCCTACGGTCGGGATTCCTTGTTCGTCCGTTGCGACGTCACGAAAAAGGATCAAGTCGAGGCGATGGTCGACACCGTCGTCAAAAAATTCGGGCGGCTCGACATCGGCGTCAACAACGCCGGCATCGGCATTCTCGGCGGCGACCTCGATTTCCCGATCGACCATTGGAACAAGGTGCTCGCCGTCAATTTGACCGGCATGTACCTCTGTGCCCAAGCCGAAGCGAAACAATTCGTCAAGCAAGGCGAGACAGGTGGCAAGATCATCAACACCGCTTCAATGTCGGCACGGATTTGCAACTGTAACGCCTCGTACAATGCATCCAAAGGGGGCGTCGTCGAAATGACCCGGATGCTTGCCGCCGAATGGGGAGCGTACAATATCAACGTCAACTGCATCAGTCCGAGTTACATTCTCTCGCCGATG